>JBAVRC010000174.1:0-4134 GCA_049694615.1 Thermosynechococcaceae cyanobacterium
TTTCAACTTGAGGGCATTGCTGAAGGGCGATCGCCAATAATTCAAAGACCGGTTCTGGCACGGGGTGATCATGGGTATCCCGTCGAATTCTACCCTCTGAATGCTCGGTCCAAGATCCCCCTGAAAGATGCAATTCTCGCACCCGATTGAGGGGATAGCGAGCTAAAAGTTCCACAGCAGATTGCCGAAAGTTGTGCATTTGACAATACAGATTGTGCAAATCCAGCAGTAGAAAGCCATCCACGGGTTCTAAGAGTTGGTCTAAAAAAGTACCCTGCTCCAGCACATCTGGCAACCCAAACGCAAAGGCTAAATTTTCCAACCCCACCGGAACCTGGGCCGTTGCAGCAAGCGACTGCAACCGCTGCTGTCCAAGCTGAAGGGTTTCAGGCCGTAACGGGAGCGGCAAAGGAGCACTCTGATAAAAGTCTCCAGCCGCCATCCAGCCAAAATGCTCAGAAATCTGACGATAACGATACTGTTGACATTCCGCTTGTAAGCAAGCAAGCCAGTGCGAACTGTCGCGCTGTGCAGAGAGCAAAGAATAACTGACGCCATGTCCCAACAAGCGATCGCGTTGGCTATAGTGTGCCAAAATTTCTGGTACCCAGTCGGGGAGCGTGACTGCACCCCAACCCATATCAAAGCTCCATTCCAAAACGTCTACAGCACCCGACGCCAGCAGCGGTTCCGCAGCCTGAAAAAAGTCTGCTTGGGGCATCAAAGAGAGTCCAACTAAGGGTGTTGCGAGTTGCGTACGGTCGCCCATAAACCGTTAGCCCATCCCACAAGCAGGACAGGGGTCTTGCGAACTGCGGCGAGGATCTTGCGGCGAGGGCTGCGGTTGAGAAGCTTGCGGCACAGGCATTGTTTCAGTTTGGGACTCTGGCGTGGGGACAGGCGTAACTTGCTGGGTGGATTGCAGATTAGCTGTCATCGGGGACGACAATTGGGTGAACCGTTGTTGAATGGAAGAGGCTTGCGCATTCCATAACGTGGTAAAGGTAGCCAATAGGCTCAAACAGGCAGTGATGGCGATCGCTTTCATAGGAGTTGCTCTGGTTAGAATCAGGTCTTTATCGCTTACAACCTCATCTTATGGGGTCGTATGGTTTCGGACTGCGCCGTTTCTGGATCGGTAACCAAGCGTTATGGGTTGGGAATCCACTGTCGACACCGTTGAACCCAACGTTGCGGCAATTCTGGGCGATCGCCCCAGTGTAGATGCAAATAGGAGGCATGAACTTGGTAGCGACTCCAGCCTTCAGCCACCGGAAACGTCCCCTTGTGGTAGGACGTGAGTTGGTAGATCGGCGCTTGGGGTAGCGCGGTGAGTTGGGAGTGATGAAATTCATGGCCCTGAACTTGAAGCCCCGATTCTAATAAGGGCGTGGCTTGTTGGGCGATTGCCCGTCGGTAGCCCAAGGTCAGACGAGCCTTCATGCACACTTGTACGGGCAGGATATCGGCCATTGAATGCGTCTGGCCGTCCAGGTCAGTCAAGGTTTGGCACAGATACATGAGACCACCGCATTCGGCATAGGTGGGTAAGCCCTTTTGTAAAGCGGTGCGAACGGAATTGAGGGCAATCTTGTGATGGGCGAGTTGTTGCGCAAAAACCTCTGGAAATCCGCCCCCTAGATACAATCCCTGCGTTTGGGGAGGGAGTGGTTCGTTTTGGAGTGGACTCCACTCAATCAGTTCAGCCCCGCAGTCGCGGAGGCGGTCTAGGTTGTCCTCGTAATAGAAGTTGAAAGCGGCATCACGGGCGATCGCAATCGCAACAGGCGGTCCAGGAGAGGGAACAACAGACGGCTGGGGATTGCAGGTGAAACCCTTGCTGCTCAAGAGTGGCAGGAGTACAGGCCAGTTAAAGGATTGATCGCCTAATTCAGCCAACTGATCAAATAATTGCGCCAGGTGGGACAGTTCGTCCGTGGGGACCAATCCCAAATGGCGATCGGGAATAGAGATGGCATCATTACGCCGAAGGACACCCAGAATAGGGATATTTAACGGGTCTAGGGCTTCTTGGAGCAGGGTTAAATGGCGATCGCTGCCCACTCGATTAAGGACTACACCCGCTAGGTGCAGGCGCGGGTCGAAGCTGCGGTAACCCTGTACGATCGCAGCAACGGAATGGGACAAGCGACTGCAATCAATAATCAGGACAACAGGTAAATTCAGGAGTCGGGCAATGTGGGCCGTGCTTCCGTCGTCTTCGCTGCCCCCTGCCCCATCGAACAGCCCCATAACCCCTTCAATGAGACTGTATTCGGCTTGGCCCGAATGGTTAGCAAAGCACTGTTGCACATAACGTGCAGAGGTGAGGATGGGATCCAGATTACGGCAAGGACGACGGGTAACGGCCCGATGAAACATGGGGTCGATGTAATCGGGGCCAACCTTAAAGGATTGAACCTGGGCACTGCGCCGACACAGACTGGCGAGCAACGCGAGGGTAACGGTGGTTTTGCCGACGCCGCTGCGTTCTCCGGCAATGATGATCGCCATAGGGGGTGCAGATATCGTTAACTGGGAATGGGGCAGTATGGCACAAAAACTGGGCGATCGCCTCCATCGAGATATGCGGGCATTTTACCCTCTGGCCCTTCGGTGTATTTCCACCCCCTTAACCCGAACACCTATTGCACAACCGTTTGCATCAACCGTCCCCATAGGGCTGCGGCCTGACCGCTACTTCCTCCCGTGGGGGTATTATCATCATTGCCCAACCAAACCCCCGTCAACAATTGACGGCTGGGAATAAACCCAATAAACCAGAGATCGCGGTTATCGTCCGTGGTGCCTGTCTTGCCCGCTTCCCCCATCCCTAGGCTTGCCGCACGGCCTGTCCCCGAACGCACCACCCCGCGCAGCATTTCAGTCATGGTATCTGTGACGGCTGGCGAGAGCACTTGCAAATCGTGCTGGAGTTCCTGTTGGCGATCATAAATCACCCGACAGGTCCGAATCGTTTGGGGTGTGGTGCAATCCCCCGCATCTAAAATTTTGCGAATCGCTAGGGGCGGATCTTGACGTCCCTCATTGGCAATCACCGCAAACGCCCGTGCCATTTCCAGCAGGGTGACTTCGCTTTGACCCAACACCAGTCCCGGTGTGGATTTCAACGTGGACTTCACCCCTAAACGCCGTGCCATTTGAATCACCCGACTCAGACCCACCTGTTGGGCAATGCGTAGAGCAATGGGATTTTCCGAGAGCATGAGACCTGTGGCCATCGTCATGGACCCCGACCCGCCGTGGCACCCCTGAAAACGCTGCCCCTCCCATTCCACAGGGGCGCAGGAATAGGCGGCATTGGGGGAGACCCCCGATTCTACCGCCGCTGTGTAGGTGAAGAGCTTGAAGGTAGAGCCGGGTTGACGCAGGGCTTGAGTGGCCCGATTAAACTGGCTTTTGCGATAATCCTTGCCCCCGGTCATTGCCAGAATTTCCCCCGTGCGGAAGTTCATGGTCACCACGGCACCCTGGGAAAAGCCATACACGGCTCCATTGCTGTCGATATCATTGCTCAGGGTGGACTCGACTTGGGTTTGAATGCTGGGATCCAGGGCGGTTTCCACAATAAAGTTGCCTTCCTGAGCGAGATCTTTCCCCAGCAGTTGCTCCAACTCGTCGAATACATAGCTGTAGTAGTAAGGCGCGATCGCACTTTGCAGTTGTTCCTTCGCCTTGGGGCTGATTTCAATACGCGATCGCCGGGCTCGTTCGGCCTCAGCAGGGGAAATACGGCCCTGTTCAGCCATGCGACTGATCACCCGGTTGCGATAGTCCACCGCTGCACTGTAATTTTGGACTGGATTAAAGCTATTGGGGGCAGGTAAAATCCCTACCAACGCCGCTGCTTCCGAAATCGTCAGATCCTTAGCCGGTTTAGCGAAATAAAACCGAGACGCATCTTCAAACCCACTGGCGTAAGCCCCTAGATACACCTTATTGAGATAATTCAACAACAGAAAATCTTTGCTGTAGTAGGCTTCCAACTTAAGTGCCACAATCCCTTCGCGAATCTTGCGACCCAAAGAATCTTCCGTGCCCACATACCCGCGATAGAGACTGCGAGACAACTGTTGGGTCAGGGTACTCCCCCCCTCGCGAATGCCCCCGCCC
>JBAVRC010000175.1:0-2512 GCA_049694615.1 Thermosynechococcaceae cyanobacterium
CTGCATTAGTGGGGTGCAAGATTTGCCTGAAAGCCTTATCTAGCAATGGTCTGATGTACCTCATTCGTCTGGGAACCGCTATAGATTCAATGGGCGAGATCCGCCGAACTCAAAATATTTTAGCCCCCACGTCAAGTTATTTTAATAATTGTTTATACTGTAGGTAACAAATCTTAATACCCAACTCCAGCAGGTGCTGGAATCACTAAGGATCAAGCTCATGCAAAACCAAGACACCAAGTTCGGCTTCACCAAATTTGCAGAAAACTGGAACGGTCGCCTAGCTATGCTCGGCTTCGTTATCGGAATTGCCACCGAGTACCTCTCCGGTAATGGCATCCTTTCTCAGTTGGGTCTGATGTAGTCAAAAAGCAGCCAGTGCCGCCACCAAACTTTCTGTGGCGGTGCTGGTTCGCTCTCTTGTTAGATCTAGCAGCCAATTACAGCCAAAATTATCAGTTTATGTTCCCAAATCTTCTCGAAGCAACGAAGGAATACTGGCACAAGCTAGATCAGTTAGAAGCTGCTTATCACCAAGGCGAAATCTCCCTAGAGAAAGTCGATGCTAGAGTGGCTGAATTGATGACGGAACTGGCTCAGGAACGCCGCGCCGCTTTGGGCTATTTCTGGCACGGCTGGCATCGCTGGCTGACGACACAAAGAGAAACTCTCATCGGTTTGGTTATTTTGGCACTCGTCACTTATTATTGGGTGTTGACCCGTTCAATGTCTTAATTCCCCATTCAGCTTTTTGCTCTATCATTAGTATTTCAGAAAATTTAGCTAAAAAAAGTGCGATCAACGGTGTTCCAGCCACTAGGTTTTAGCCAACATTCCCTGACCACAAGTCTCGGAGAAATGGCATATTACGTTTCTGATGGTACCCCTTGGCTACCAGAGAACCTATCTTGGGAATCCCTGCCAACTTTAGTCTTTCTCCACGGCTTTGGCGGGGGGTCTTCAGCCTACGAATGGTCTAAAGTTTATCCTGCTTTTGCTAGTGAATATCGCATCTTAGCACCAGATTTGATTGGTTGGGGGAAATCTGACCATCCAGCTCGAAACTACCAGATTGATGACTATTTAAAAAATATTACAGAATTTTTAGAGGGGACTTGTGACAAACCAATCACAGTGATTGCCTCATCTCTAACGGCTGCTTTGATCATTCGAGTCGCGATCGCTCGTCCCGAATTATTCCAATCATTGATTCTGACTACACCGGCAGGACTTTCTGATTTCGGTGAAAATTATAGCCGTAGTTTATTTGCTCAATTAGTCAGCACTCCCATTCTAGATCGCTTTATTTATGGGCTTGGGGTAGCCAATGAGTTGGGAATTCGTAGTTTTTTGGAGCAACGTCAATTTGCTCATCCAGAGAGAATTTATCCTGAGATTGTGAAAGCTTACCTAGAAGGAGCGGCACAACCCAATGCCGAATATAGTGCACTTTCTTTCGTGCGGGGCGATTTGTGCTTTGACCTATCCAAATACATCAGCCAACTTACGATTCCTACTGCCATTATCTGGGGACGAAAATCGCAGTTTACCAGTCCTGATATTGGAAAGCGTTTAGCTGAAATGAATCCAGAGGCGATTAAAGTTTTTCAGATAATTGAAGATGTTGGTCTTACGCCGCAATTGGAAACTCCGGCGGTAACTATCGGCTTGATTCGCAAATTTCTAGAGTTGCTGGGAAGTTAATAATATATTTCATCGTGATCTTCTCTTTTGATGAGCCATATCGGGAAGCATCGAATCAGTATTTGGTCGAGTTCGACGACTTGAAGGTGCTGGAGTTCAACTTTCACACCATTCAACTCGATCATCTGGGCTGGCGTAATTTTCTGAACCAGCCCAATCCGTTCGCTTCAGCATTGAGGGAATTGAACAGGGTGCGGCACAGGAGGCTCGATCCCTGATCCTGATCAACCCATTTTTCCGTAAAATCTGGATACCGTAACGATTGGGTTGTGCAGAATCGTTGCGATTGCATTGGGCATCGACCTAGCCCAAGCCACCTCCCGCAAAAGCTTTGCCTCATATGCTCCTGAACTGTTTTTCTTTCCAACCTTTGATCTGTGGTTCAGTGCGATCGCAGGAAAGTTTGAAACTGTCCATAGAATGCTGGAGAGAATTAAGTAGCAATATCCCTGCGGGCAGGAGAAAATATTCTCTCATGGAATAAAACTTTAAGTATCGTGTTGAATCAACCTAAAATAAGGCTTTTGAGCATCCTCAGTAGTATGAATTGGGTAGAGCATGTTTTTCTCTTGCCAAGATTTATTATCCTAAACACGCTAGTCCAAAACTACGCACTTTAGTGCGAGGCTTTAGCTGCTACACACTTCTAGGATCGAAGCGGTTGGTTCCAGGGACTCGAAGCGGTCAAGCTACCAACAATTCAATATATGGCAGTGGAGCCTTCGGTCGGGACTTTCAGTCCCTTTCCCAACCTATCGACTTTCAGTCGATAGTTGTTGAGTTTTCTGCAACTAAGGAGTATTTATAG
>JBAVRC010000176.1:0-4300 GCA_049694615.1 Thermosynechococcaceae cyanobacterium
TCCCAGATGACCATGATATCGGGAGCGACTCGAAGTTTGGGGTATCCCTGGGCATAGTAGAGAAATTGATCGGCCAATACAATGGCCTGTTGGTTGGCAAGATAGTGTCGCAGGGTAACGACGGCATGGATGATGGCATCAACATGCACAGAGGTTTCAGCCAAGGGTTCTCCGTCGGAACTGGGGTAAACAATGTCTGATGTGGCAAGGGCGGGTTGAACGGTAACCATGATCCATGACACCACTGATTCTGTATTTATAGTTTATGGCGAGAGTTCTAGAAGCGGGTTAAAACAATCGATGGGCTGGCTTCATCGGGTTAATCTAAGTTAGCCTCAACAAGCTGTGCGCCAATCCAACCTTTAGCGCCAGACTTAGGAAAATAGACTTTGTACCAGGGATAACCGCTCCGATCTGAACCACTGCCAATAATTCGGACGCGATCGCCTGGATAGGCAATGTGTTTGACCGGATAATCGGTGCCGGGACCCGTCCGAATATTTTTACTGCCTGCTGTTCCGACAATGACGGCATTGGTATCTGCTTCCGCTGGCTTTGGGGCTGAAACTGGAGGGGCTGGAGGGGCTGGTTGTTGAGCCACCACCGCATCTTGCCCATCGACATCCACCAGATGGGAAGCCATCCAACCCTGAGCCCCTGTTTTGGGGAGATAGACCTGGTACCACAGAAACCCATCGGAATTGTAAGCCCCATTGAGGACTTGGATGCGATCGCCGGGGTACACGGTATCCACTACGCCGTATTGCGTGCCTGTCCCAGCCCGAACATATTTTGAGCCCGGTTTACCCATCACCGTGGCATTGGTGGGCGTAGAAGGCGGTGGGGCTGCTTGAGGGACAGGTTGCAGCGCCGTAGCAACAATGGGAATGGAGGCTTTAGCCGTTGGCGAAGGTTTGGGCTTTGGGGTGGTTTTGGGACTGGCGTTCGTGTCTGTAGCATTTTCTTTTGCGGCTTCTAAGGCCCGTGGTAATTGTTGGGACACCAAGGCAGCGGCACCCAAAATCGATGCACCAATCAACCCGCCAATAAGGATTGCTTTTTTCCACTCGCCACTCGCAGTGGCTGTAGCGTTGGGCGGGAGATTCATTGGGGTGGAAAAGTTTTGGCCAGAGGGTTGAGCTAAACCCTGACCAGAGGGGATTCTAGCCACCGTTGGGGCATATTCGGGCGACCTTGAAACTACCGTTGCGACCGGTTGCGTCGGCTGGGCAGAGGCTCCCGATCCAACAGGCCCGCGATCGGCAGAATCCGTGGCTTGAACCGCTGCTCGCATCTCTTGTGCCGTTGCAAAGCGATCGCGGGGATGGCTCTGAATCGCCTTATCCAGAACCGTTACAAAAGGCGCACTTAACCCAGACACCCACGGTTGCCAGAGACATTGACCCGTTGTGAGATCCGTTTCCAGATCTGGGGGCATTTTACCCGTGAGCAGGTAAATCGCTGTCATCCCCAAACTGTAGAGATCGCTGCTATAAACGGGGCGTCCTGCGATTTGTTCAGCGGGCATAAACCCCGGTGTTCCCACCACAATGGAGCGAGAACTCATGCCCTGGGTGTCGATCATGGCTCCCATGGTTTCTTTCACCGCGCCAAAGTCAATCAGGACGGGTTTCCCATCGCGCCAGCGCAAAATAATATTGTCCGGTTTGATATCGCGATGCACCATCTTATGTTGATGGATATAGTCCAAGACTTGCAGCAAACTTCCGAGGATTTTGCGAACGGCACTTTCGCTCAGTAAACCTTCTTTTTCCAGTTTTTGGACGAGGGTATCGCCTTCTACCCACTCCTCCACCAAGTAAAACTCGTCCCCTTCGGCAAAGTTGGCGTAAAGGCTGGGGATCTGGTCGCTCCCATCTCCCAGGGATTCTAGAATAGCGGCTTCCCGTTGAAATCGCTCCAGTACCAACTGATGGATTTGGGGATTATCTGCAATGGGTTTGAGTTGTTTAACAACACACTTGCGCTGGGAAGGGAGTTGGGTATCCGTTGCCAAATAGGTGGTGCCAAACCCACCTTCGCCAAGGACGCGAATAACGCGGTAGCGATTGGCCAATAAGAGGGGCATATCGTCGGGAGAGTCTGTCATAGAGATCTCGCGAATCGTTCAGACCTGATCTCATGGAAGAATTCTAACTATTTTTCGAGGTTGGGGCAGATGGTGCTTTCCACATACTCCACTGGTAAAGGATCTTGCCACCCGGACAAGATGCCTTTGACTTCGCTGCGGAGGACTTCCAACTGCCGAATCTGCCTTTCGATGTCCGTCAGCTTGCTTTCGAGATAATGCTTGACCTGACCGCAGGGCAACATCCCCTCATCATGAATCTTCAAAATATCGCCAATTTCAGCCAGACTTAGACCCAAAGCTTGGGTCCGACGAATAAAGGCTAGACGGTTTAGCACGTCTTGTGCATAAAGGCGATACCCCGTGGGCGATCGCACCACGAGGGGGTCCAACAGGCCCATATCGGTGTAGTAGCGAATCGTTTTGATCGGCAAGGTACTCCGCTTTGCCACCTCGCCAATTTGGAGTGATCGAGTCTCCATAAAATGCCAGGGTTCCCAGACCCGTTTAAGGCCAGTTTAGTGGGGGGGACGTTTTTTGTTGATGGATAGCATGGGAAGTTCCGACTGGGAAGATTGGGGCGGCAAATAATGCTGAACCGTTTGTTCGGAAAACGCTTGGGAACGGCGTTGGCTTTGAATCCACTTCAGACCTAACGCACCGCCAAACAGCACAATCCCCAACACCAGCAATCCACCATGGCTACTGGCCCCACCAAGGGCAACATCCGCTGCTCCCATGGTCATCAAAAAGCTGGCAATCGGATCGCTGCGATAGGCAGATCGAAGAAATCGAGGCAAAAGAATGCTCATCACTGCGTAAAACAACCTAATAATGAGGCGATCTTTACGTTAAAAGCAGACGACCGTCAAGGGGCAACCCCTCATCTGACTGGTTTGGCGGCATTTAAGGGTCGCCAAACCAGTTTGGGTCTTAAGATAAGAACCCTAACCAAGACAAAACCCCTTCACCGGTGAACCATTCGATCGCAACAGCCGCTAAGAGTCCGACCATTGCAGCCCGACCATTTAACCGTTCAACATAATCGTTAAACCCATATTTCGGATTAGAAGCTTTTGGGACTCGACTGGGTTGGATCATGCTCACACCTATAGGATTTGACCTTATTCTAACAAAGGAAATGAGGTGCGCTCAGTCCGCCACAATGCATCGGCCATCCGGCACACATCGACCATTTCAGGGCCATCATGAATACGGAGGATATCTGCACCTGTGGCGATCGCGGCACAACAAGCGGCAGCGGTGCCCCAAACCCGTGCTTTCGGATCGGGTTGGTTGAGAATTTGGCCAATAAAGCTTTTGCGTGAGGGTCCCACCAAAATGGGACAACCTAGGCGGTGCAAATCACCCAGATGTCGCAGGAGTTCAATATTTTGCACCCCCGTCTTGGCAAAGCCAATACCGGGATCGATCGCGATATGGTGTTGCGGAATACCTGCGGCCACCGTAGCCGCAACGCGTTGTTCTAGAAACGCGGTGACCTCGCCCATGAGGTCGTCGTAGTCGGTCAACTGTTGCATGGTTTGGGGGGTGCCCCGTAAATGCATCAAGATGATCGGAACCTCCAATTCAGCGACCGTTGGCAACATGGCCGGGTCGTAGGTCGTACCCGAAATATCGTTAATGACGTCAGCGCCCGCCGCGATCGCCGCCCGTGCCACAGCGGCCTTGGTGGTATCCACCGAAAGGGGAATATCTGAGACCCGACGAATGGCTGTAATGACCGGAATGACCCGATCCAGTTCTAGCGCTAAGGGTAGATCTGGCGCATTAGGGCGGGTGGATTGTCCGCCAATATCCAACATATCGACGCCCGCTTGTTCCAGACGCTGCGCTTGCGCTACAGCGGCGTCCGGTCCATCAAAATTGCCTCCGTCGCTAAAGCTGTCCGGGGTGACATTCAAAATTCCCATGAGGTAGGTTCGCTGTCCCCAGTGGAAGGGGCGATTGCGCAAAACCCAAGGGGTCAGAACGTTTGGGGAAAGGAGTTGCAGTTCATTCATGGGCAAGATCCACCATAACCCGTGTGAAAAAACAGGTTGCACTGAGGGGAACCCATACCTAACGCCCGACAGGTGGTGAAGCGGCTGGCGGAGCAGGTGTAGAGGTGAATGCTTTGCTGGAGGAATAGTGTGAGGTAATGTAAAGCGGCAGCACCAGGGTCAAAACGGCAATCAAGCCCCCTAATAT
>JBAVRC010000177.1:0-1643 GCA_049694615.1 Thermosynechococcaceae cyanobacterium
GCCCAGCAGTTCCGCCAGATCGCAGGCGGTAATGGCAATTTCGCAGAGAACCCACAGGACAAAATTAACGCGCGGCGGGAATTGTTGGCGACACATTTGGGCCAGATCCCGCCCGGTGGCAACCCCCAGCCGCACACAGAGGGATTGCAACAAGACCGCCATGAGGTTGGACAGCAGAATCGCCGCCAACAAGGCATAGCCGAACTGGGCACCACCAGCGATGTCCGTTGCCCAGTTGCCCGGATCCATATAGCCCACGGAGACCAGGTATCCCGGCCCTGCATAGGCCAGCATTTTACGCCAGAAATTGTTGCCTTGAGGGATGGGAATGCTGCGATGAACGTCGGACAGGCTGGTTTGGGTTTGGACTTGGGAAGGGACCATAGGGTTGAGTGGCTTTCATAATCCTTTCATAATTTACTGTATCACCCAATGGAGTTTAAGCCATCTACGGCCTGATAGAGATTGCAGTCCGGTTTAGTTGGTTAACATAGAGCGATTGTTATGCGAAGCGAGTACGACCGCTTATAGAGGCGGGTGCATTAATCGAGAACTGCGGTATGACCCAATCCAGACCCTTGCATATTAAAACCTGCCTATTTGCTGATGAAATCCCCGCCATTCGGCGCATTCGCGAAACCGTCTTTCAGGACGAACAGGGTATTGACCCACAACTGGAGTGGGACGGGCTAGATGAGCAAAGTATCCATCTCGTCGCCCAAATCGGCGACGACCGGGCAGGCGTGGCCCGACTCAGAGAAATCGAAGACGGGGCAACCCTAAAGCTGGAACGACTGGCTGTATTAGCCGACTACCGCCATCAAGGCATTGGCAGCGAACTGGTCCATACGGCGATCGCCTATAGTCGCGAGCAAGGCTATCGACAGATGATCATCCATGCCCAATCCACCACGGTCCGATTCTATGAACACCTGGGATTTACGGCCATGGGAGATCCCTTTGATGAAGCAGGCATCGCGCACCTCAAGATGAAACGGGCGCTAACGGATTAACCGATGTTCTGCATTGGATCAGGCATTATAAAGATCCGTGGTTGTTCTATCCGCCAATCTCCCCTGCTGTCGACCGTAAGAACCTGTTTTGCGTCAATTTTTTCGCCTTGCGATCATTAATATCCTATCCAATCTCATGGGGCCACTGGCAGGATTGATGGATATCGCCTTTTTAGGCCATCTCAGCGACATCCGCCATCTCGCAGGCGTAGCCTTAGCCACCGTGCTGTTTAACTATCTGTACTGGACGTTTGGCTTTTTACGCATGGGCACAACCGGAATGACCGCCCAGGCAGCGGGTCGGCAGGATGCTGATGCGGTGTTGCTGGTGGGACTGCGCAATGGTGCGATCGCCCTTGGCATTGGTATGGGCATTGTATTGCTCCAAACCCCTTTGAGACTGGCCGGATTTGCCTTGCTCAGTGCTGCCCCAGACGTTAAAGCAGCGGGACAAGCCTTCTTCGATGCCTTAATTTGGGGCGCACCTGCCACGCTGCTCAATTATGTATTGATGGGATGGTATTTGGGGCGATCGCAAAGCAGCAAAGTCTTGTTGTTATCGGCGGTGGTGAATTTAACCAATGTGGGGCTGGATTATTGGTTTATTGTGCATTGGGGTTGGGAGAGCGC
>JBAVRC010000178.1:0-5127 GCA_049694615.1 Thermosynechococcaceae cyanobacterium
GTTCCGTCGCCTTTAGCGCCGATGGCCGCTATCTGATGACGGGGAGTAATGATTGTACGGTCAAAATCTGGGATTTACAGTCCGGTCAGCTCTTTAGAAGCATTTTGGTCATTCTAGGCCATTCAGCAGCGGTTTGGACAGTGGCGATGAGTCCCAATGGTGAGCTGATTGCCAGCAGCAGCCTCGATCTGACGGTTCGGATCTGGCGGATTCGGACAGGGCAATGTTTACAGATTTTACGGGGACATACCGCTGAAATTTGGTCCATGAGTTTTAATCCCAATGGGTTGACAGTCGCGAGCGCCAGTTTGGATCGCACGGTTCGGGTTTGGGATATTCAATCGGGCGAGTGCTTATACACCTTTCAAGGCCACACCGATCAAGTCTGGTCGGTGGCGTTTCATCCGCATGGCCAAAAACTGGCCAGTGGCGGCATCGATCAAACCATTCGGCTGTGGGATTTAGAAACGGGACGCTGTAGCCGGACCTGGCAGGGATACAGTAACCATATTTATGCCGTCGCCTTCTCCCAGGATGGAACGTTCTTGGCCAGTGTTGGGGATGATGCGAAGGTGCATCTCTGGAATTGGCCAATCGGCGAGTGTGCGACCTCTCTAACCAGTCATGGCAGTGCCGTTTGGGCTGTCGCCTTCCACCCAAACCATACCATCTTGGCCTCTGGGGGATTAGATCAAACGATTCGGCTGTGGAACGTTGAAACGCAACAAGGTCTGCAAACCTTAACCGGATTGACGAAATGGGTCTATTCGGTCGCGTTTCATCTATCTGGCCAGATGCTAGCGAGCAGCAGTACGCTGCCCATTATTTTGCTGTGGGATGTGACGACCGGGCGGCGGCTCAAGATGCTGCATGGCCATACTGATCCAGTGTGGTCTGTGGCATTTAGTCCTGATGGCCGTCAATTAGCGAGTATCAGTGCCGATCGCACAGTAAAAGTGTGGGACATTGCCACTGGAGCGTGTTTGCGCACACTCATCGGTCATCGGGATGGACTGTATTCGGTCAAGACCTTCCTGCCCTCAGACAAGCATAGGGAGGAAGAGGCGATCGCCCCTATTGAGCCATTGCACTACCGCATCGCGAGTGCTGGAGCTGATCGAACGATCAAAATTTGGGACAGTCAAACAGGAGTATGTTTGCAAACCCTAGAAGGACATACCGATTGGATTTATGAGATTGCAGTGCACCCCAGCGGCCAATACCTCGCGAGTGCCAGCCACGATACAACCGTGCGCCTTTGGGATCTGCAAACGGGAAACTGTCTAGCCATACTTCCTCACGATACGCCTTTATGGTCCGTTACTTATCATCCCGAAGGCCACCTCCTGGCCGCTTGCGGCTGGAACAATCGTATCGCGATTTGGGATATTCGGACTGCAAAAATCATCCAGTCGCTGGAATTACGCAATCCCTATCACGGCATGATCATTAAAGGATGTAGAGGTCTTACGAGCAGTCAGCAGTTGATGCTCCAAAATTTAGGGGCGATCAGCTAAGCTTCACCTCAGATTGTTGACCAGTCTTCAATCACTAAATTGGGGACTTTGGCAAAATCGCGCTGGTTTCGGGTGACGAGGATGCCATTTATATAAAGGGCGATCGCTGCAATTCTCAAGTCCTGGGTGCCAATCTTGATTTTATACTCTAGAAGAGATGAGTAGATGGCACCTGCCGCAGGACTGAAATCCAGGATGTCAAAACTTTTCAGACTGTCGAAGGTGATATGAAGGTTTCGGTAGGCGAGGATTAATTCACTAGGCGATGCAGCTCGCCGAATCATGTTAAACCTTCCTCGAATCTGCTCTTCAAGGGTAATTATGGTGATGGAGATATCTGCGGGGGCAGCTTCTGCTAGTTGTTTAACAATTTGTGGATGGTCTCTTTGAAAGAGGGATACGTGATCGGTATCCAGAATCCAAAGGCTCAATGGTCTTCCCTCTCTGGATTTAGTTCTGGATAAAGTTTATAGGTTTGAGCATCGACTTCTTTGCGATAGTCTTGAATGGACTGTTGAAATTCATCGAAGTGGGGATCGTCTTTGAACGCACCTGCAAATTTCATCCAGGGGTTTTCGGGCTTTTGGATGGGAGCATTTTGAACTTCAAGGGACAGAATTTCTGCGTTTTCCAACCGAGCCACTACTTGTTTTTTCAGCTCTTCTAGTGCTTGTTCGCGAGTTGGGGCTTCGGCTCGGCAGTTGGGGAGTTCTAAGACAGTGGCGATCGCGTTTCCTTGGTTACTGTGTTCCAGCAGAATATGCAGGTTTGAGATGGTTGTTTCAGAGAATGGTACAGTTGAAAGTTTAAGGTTCATAGCACGCTGAATGCTGATGTATTGCTCTAATCATAACGTTGACTGGTCGGAAGCGATGTCTAAGATTGTGGATCGTTACTCATCATTAACTCTGGACGCATTCGGGGTCATGCCCAACCACGTCCACGGTATTTTGGAATTGGGCGATGGCATGATCATTCAAGGATGGACAGGTCTTACAAGCAGTCAGAAGGAAATGCTGCAAAATTTAGGGGCAATCGTATAAGGTTGGTTCAACACCTGAAAGTGTCAACTCTGCACTGGTGGCAATGCAACGATGGAACTCAATCAGGCTCTAAAACTGGCTAATGATTTGCTGGTTCAGCATACACTTCGACCGTTGAGTGATGTAGAGACCGTCATCCTACGCGGTGCTTGGGACCATCAAACCTATGAAGCAATCGCTGAGACTTCTGGTTATTCAGAGAGCTATTTACGCAAAGATGTTGGCCCTAAGTTGTGGCGAGATATGACTGTGGCTTTGGCAGAAAAAGTCAGTAAAACTAACTTTAGGGCTGTGCTAGAGCGGCAAGGGGAGCAACCAACTCAGGTGCCTCTAGCGATTCCCCACCCGGTTGCCATAGAAAAACCAACCCCACAAAAAACGGACTGGGGAGAGGCCATTGATGTGTCTGTCTTTTTCGGACGGTCTGCCGAGCAAGCAACGCTGATGCAGTGGATGACGGTTGATCGCTGCCGCTTTATTCTGTTGTTGGGGATGGGGGGTATTGGCAAAACGGCGCTTTCCATCAAGGTGGGTCAGCAGGTTCAATCAGGTTTTGAGTGTGTCATCTGGCGGAGTCTGCGGAATGCACCTCCTCTTCTGGATCTGTTGGTAGATGTCATTCGATTGATTGCCCAACAACCGGATCTTGAGGTGTCCCCGACCGTCGATGCCACAGTGTCGCAGTTGTTGCATTATTTGCGGAATCATCGTTGTTTGCTGATTTTGGACAATGCTGAGGCGATTTTGCAGGCGGGCGATCGCAAAGGCAGCTATCAACCCGGATACGAAGGCTATGGTCAGTTATTTCGCCAGGTAGGCGAAACTCCACATCTGAGTTGCCTGATCGTGACCAGTCGAGAACTCCCCCAAGGGATTGTGCCACAAGTGGGAAGACAACTCCCCATTCGCACTCTATCCCTGGCAGGACTTCCCTACGCAGAAGGACAAGCGTTACTCAGCAGTACAGGTCAATTTACGGGATCCGCCGCCGAATGGCAGAAAATCATTGAACGCTATGCTGGGAATCCACTGGCGCTGAAAATTGTAGCCGCTTTCGTCCGCGAGGTTTGTGTCGGAGATCTCCATCAATTTTTAGAGTTTATCGGGCAATCTTCTGTTATTTTCGACGACATTCGCGATTTACTCGATCAGCAATTTCAACGCCTGAGCCATCAGGAAAAATCCGTGATGCTTTGGCTCGCGATCAAACGAGAACCCGTGTCGGTCCAAGAATTGACAGCAGATTTCGTAGAACCAATTTCTCCCCTGGAACTGCTTCAGGTTATCTTTGCACTGCAAAGTCGAGCCTTGATCGAGAAAACCGACAGTCGATTTACACAGCAACCCGTTGTGATGGAATATGTTACGGGTGTTTTCATTGATCAAGTGAGTGGGCAAATTTGCAATTGGCAGGCTGGAGCAGAAATCGCCGAGCAGATCCAGTTTTTACGACAATATCCGTTGCTACAAGTACAGGCACCCGATTATATCTATGAAATACAAGATCGTTTAATTTTACAGCCCGTACTGGAGAAGCTGAAAATACATTTTTCCGCAGACTTAAGCATTAAACAACAGTTGAGTCAGATCACACAGTCGCTCCAAGGGTATCCCTCACAAATCACCGGGTATGGCGCTGGAAATATCATTAACCTACTCCGTCACTTACAGATTGATTTACAGGGCTGCGATTTTTCCAACCTGACCGTATGGCAAGCCGATTTACGGGGATTGGCTTTATATGATGTCAACTTTGTTCAGGCTGATTTGTCAAAATCGCAGTTTTCCCAGAACTTCGGCTGGATTCAATCGATTGCCTTCAGTCCAGATGGTCAATACTTCGCTGGGGGCGATGATTCTGGGTTGGTTCATCTATGGAACTGTAAAACAGAGCAGCATCAATTGGTTTTACAAGGATATCAAAACCATGTTTATGCTATTACATTTTCTCCTGACAGCCAATTGATTGCCAGTGGCAGTTTTGATGGAATTATTAATCTTTGGGACATCAGGAATGGCCAGTGTGTCTATAGCTTAAAAGGTCATGACAGTATTACGACATGGATCTCTTTTTCTGAGGATGGTCTTTGGTTTGCCAGTTGCAGTGTTGATGGAACCATCAAAATATGGGATCGTCATGAAGGGCAATGCATCAAACAAATGTCGGTCAATCAATTTCCCATTCGGGGCGTTTCTTTTACTCAGGATAAGCGATATCTCATCAGTGGTGGTGCAGATTGCTTCATTCGGTTGTGGGATACGGAGACCGGAGATTGTATCCAAGTTTTTGAGGGACATACGGCACCTATTTGGTCCATTAACCTTTCACCCAATGGTCAATATATTGCTAGTGCAGGCGATGATAATACTGTAAAAATATGGGATATAAAATCAGGTCATTGTCTGCGTACTTTTGAGGGACATACACTGGTAATTTTTGCGGTAGCATTTTCTCCCGATAGCAAAATGGTTGCCAGCGCGGGAGTCGATCAAACGGTGAGGCTCTGGGACTTCGAGGATGGTCGTTGTTTGGCCTGTTTCCGAGAACATACCAGTATGATTTACTG
>JBAVRC010000179.1:0-5010 GCA_049694615.1 Thermosynechococcaceae cyanobacterium
ACGACCTTCAACTGCTCTAGCAGGTTTAGCACTAACTGCTGAACCCGCTTTGGTGTTGCGTCCCAATCACTTTGGGGGATCTTTTCGCCCCCTAGTTCGATCTCCTTGTTCATGACTGTCACTCTATCAGAGACCGTCTCCTACAATCCTTAATTTTCGTTACCCCCTGGGTCGATTACAACGCGTTTGGGCGATCGCGGGATGGGTCTATTGGGGGCTATGGGCATATACGCAGATCAAACCAAAGTAACCTGTGCTTAAGACGATCGCAAAGATTATCGAAAGACATGGCTGGGTATACCTATTTTTTTTGAATTGCGTAACAGAGATGGGCGATCGCGTTATTTTGTTTGCGAATGCTCTCCACCGTATTTCCAGCCAAACCATTCATAAATCGGAATAGATTATTGGTTTTAGATCCATCTAAGCCATTTTCATCAGAACTCCAAGTTTGCCACCAATCAGGTTGTTGCAAGGTTTTAGGAAAGACGCTGGCTGTGAGGGTATAAATACCCGAATCAAATTGAGCTGGTTGAAGATTTAGTTTGAATTTTAGAGATTTTTGGGCAATAGTCCAGTCACTGAGTTCAATACCTGGAAGCGATATTGGTTCAAACTGTTTAGTTTTGGAAGAGTATCGCTGATCTTCTCGCTTCAATTCATTCTTTGAAGGCTGCAATACCTTTTCTAGGGGATGGTAGGTCATTTTTTCTGTCAGAGATTGCGTTTCAGCTCGACGGCTGATCGATAAAAACTGAACGGGTGCTTTGCTCGCTTTCCGTAGCAATAGGTTACCGTCTTTAATGGTTTGTGGACGAGAGAGTTCTTTCCCGTCATTTTTATTTATTTTTTGAGGATCTAGCGTAGCTGTTTGCTTTACAAGTTGTGGAGAGAAGATAGCAAATTCATGTTGAACTGAATTGAGACCATATTGTTGAGCTTGTTCATAGAAATGGTGAACGTTACCATAAGTGCCTAAAATTAAAATATAAAAGGGATGATATTTTTTGGGAGACTGACCCAGGGTAGAATAACTAAATTGTTGGTTAGTCAACCCAACATCGTAGATGGTGCCATTAAATTCGCTTTTGACCGCTAGCACACCGATGGCATATCCCCGTTCCAGGTAGTTTTGTGTCATCGGTCCTTGAACTCGGCCAATATCGGCATTTTTTTGATAGAGGTCCGTGACAATAACATTGACTCGATTTTCGGTTGCTTGATCAGTCAGAAGTTTGTCAATTTGACTCACGCTAAAGTTTATCCCACCCTGGTAAAATGTCGGGAGTTTAGCGCTACGATAGGTATCTCGATCAATGGGTTGTTTTTGTTGTCCAAAGCGAAAATAGGTTGGCTTACTCCAGGAAGTCGTGCTAACTTGATCGATGCTGTCTAACGTTTTCTGGTACAAACTGTTCGATCCACTGGATACATAACCCGCCATGGAGGGTGTGCCATCGATAAAGATAGAAAGGTTGACCGTGTTTGTGCGTTCCAGATGAGTAGATTGGGTTTGTGGAAGATCACAGTGCAGGATTTGAGGTTGGGTGCAGGCTGAGAGAAGCGCCTGAAAGGCGATCGCTAGGGTAGCGACTCGCAAGGAATTTTTAGCGTCTTTGAGTCTCAAAGGGGGCTTCAATTTTCTTAAGGGTGGTTGATAAACGGTTGACTACTAAAATAACGCAATTCAAGTCGTTATTTTCCAAACCCTTACAGTATGGTTAGAATGACCTGTAACCAAGGTTTGACTGTCAGGGCTAAAACCAACCGGCGCACATCCCTCTAATTCTTGCAAAAACTCACCTGTTTTTAGATCCCAGAGTTTGACACTGCGATCGCCCCCACTGGCTAACCATTGATGATTGGGGCTGACCGCAACACCAATTTGCCCTGGCTGATGAGCATTTTGGGTGTAACGTACCATCCCGCTAGGAAATTCATGCCATTTGAGGATGCCATCATAACTAGCGCTGATCAAAGTCCGCCCATCTGAACTGAAAGCCAATGCACTAATCCAGTGATCATGATCGCTCAATACTTTTAGGATTCCGCCTGAGTTCAACCACCAAAATCGAATTTTGTTGTCAGCACTACCGCTAATTACCCATTGACCGTCAGGACTAATGGCAAGGGCATAAATACATTTTTCACGTCCTTTATTTTGTTCTGTATCATGCCCTTTCAAAGTGCGGAGAAGACTTCCTGTTTTGGTATTCCAAATATGTATAGCACCATCTGCACCACCACTAATCAGTTGGTTGCTGAAAGGGGTAAAGGCGATCGCATGAACAGGACCATCATGACTGGCAGAGGTATTGGGCTTCATGAAGGTTCTTAGCAGTTTTTTTGTCTTCAAATCCCAGGCTGTAATTTTGTGGTCGAAGCAACTACTCGCAATGACGGTATTGGTAGGATCAATGGCAACAGATAAAACAACTTTAGATTGTCCAAGGAATGAAAATTGATACTGTCCTGTTTTAAGATTCCAAAGTATGACCGTTTTGTCCTTACTACCCGTTGCTAACCACTCGCCATTGGCACTGAGGCTTAAGGCGGTTACTTCGCCTCTATGCCCTTTAAGGGTATGTTGACATTGCCATTGTTGTTTCTTGATTTGAGCATCTCTGGTTTCCCAAAACTGATTGCGTTGATTCTGATCGGATTCCCAACGCTCTTTCTGAGTTTGCGACAAATTAGAAGTTAGTTTTTGGGCGATCGCTTTTTCCCAGTCTGCATTGGAATGTACGGAAGTAATTTGAGACGGAGACGGGGCCTTTAGTGCTGGTTCAGAAATCGATGCAGGTAGTGTGAATCCTTTAGGGAAACGAGTCGTCTCATCGTAAATGATACGATCCAGATTGGTGTCGGTCAGATTAGCACTTTCTAGATTAGCTCCTTTGAGATTAGCCTCTATAAGTTCTGCACGACTTAAATCAGTCAATCCAAGGTTGGTATCGCCACTGAAATTCACACGATGTAGAGTTGCGCCATTTAATTTGACACCCCGTAGATTGGCACCTCTAAAGTCAGCATCCGACAAAACTGCCCACGTCAAATTTCCATCTTCTAGATTAACGTTCCGAAAATCACGATGACCTCTTTGATATTTCAAGAGTAATTCTTTGGAATTCATATGATCTAGATTGCCAGTCAATCACGATAAAGTTATTCGCTAATCAAGGCAGTCCAACCAGAATGAAAGACAACACCTTTTCCATTCCATTTATCATATGTTCTGGCAGGGAAATGACCTATAGGTGCATCTAAGTTAAATTGAAGTTTATCATACCAAAGCCACTTTTCATCTCTTCTCCAACCCAAATAATCTCCCACATTTTGCAATACAAGATCAGTGCTCGTTGCACCGCAGGCACGCCAAACTTCAGCTTGAATACTAAATCCAAAACGATCAAAACTATAATATAGCCAAAGCTGATCTATTATTTGCAAGACAGGAATTGGAAAATTTTGAACGAAAATTTCAGATAAAACACATCTATCTTTGTGAGAATTTCCTGAAATTTTTAATATTATTTTGTAGGTCTCTTCGTCAGCTTTTTGCCATTCTTGCTCATTTAGTAATTTAATTAGTTGTGATAATTCTTGCAAAGAATAAGCTTTTCTTAAAAGAGGATATTTTTCGATTTCAGAATAATTTTTAGAAGGACTAGAGAGTGATGGATCATAACCAATCACGTCTTTTAGATTAGCACCAGATAATTTAGTATTTGTAAGATTAGCGCCCACTAAATTCGCTTTTTCAAGATTTACATTTTCCAAATTTGCTCCTTCTAAATCAGCGTATCCTAAATCAGCACATTCAAGATTAGAAAATTGTAGATTTGCTGTTCTCAGAATAGCTTCTTTGAGATTGGCTTCTTTTAAGTTTGCTCGATTTAATCGACTGCCTGAAAGATTCGCCTTGTATAAATTAGCTTTCTCCAGCTTAGCTTTAAAAAGTATAGAATTTTCTAGATTTATACCCTTAAGATTTGCACCTTCTAAATTTGCTTCTGTGAGGTCGGTAGCCGTAAAATTGCAATCTTCAAGATTGGATTCTTTAAGATTAGAATTTGTTAAAATTGAATTTATAAAGCTTGCTTTTTCTAGATTGGCTTTCTCAAAATTAGCTTGCCTTAAAACTGTATTATTAAGGCTTGAGTTACTGAGATTGCATCTAGAGAAATCTGCCTTTGTTAAGCAGGAATTATTAAGATTTATATTGGATATATCGCAATTAATTAATTTTGCTTCTGTAAGGTTAAAGCCTTGTTTTTGGGACTGCATATTTGTTTTTTCTTGTTGCATCCTGAATTGTGCGAGAAGTGCATATTCATCGCTCATTTTTTTATTTTGTTGTCTTAGTATATTAATTTCAGCTTTTAAATGAGGAATAGTATCAAGTTCTTTGATTTTTTGCTGAAGAATATTATTTTCATTTTTTATTATTAAAATCTGCTGTTCAAGGTTATTTTCTCTTTTTTCTGAACCTTGAATACATAGTCGTAAACGATCACACTCTGCTAAATGATCTTCTATGGCTTGATTATCAATTTTGTGTTGTTTCTCAGCATTTTTTATGGTTTTATCTAATTCTTCTTGAATCTGAAAAATTTTAGCTATTTCCATATTATTATCATTTTCTTTCTTCAATTGCATTTTGAGAATTACATTTTCTGATTGAGCGTCCTCTATTTCTTTAAGTAATCTATAATTAGTTGAATTTAAGATTTTAATTTGTTCATTTAAATTTGATTCGTCAGATTTTATTTTTTTAGTTTCATTAAAAATATTTTCATTTTCAATCTGTAAATCTTTGACTTTTTGTTTTAAGATTGATTCGGATGCCTCAGTATATTGTAATCTCTTCTTCAATTGATCACACTCTTCAGAAATCTTTTCAATTTTCTGAAGGTCTGATTTTTTATTTGTATCCATATGTAGCAATTTATCGTTCAAATTTTTTTGAACTTGAGTGATCATCAGTTGATTTTGCTTTCGTTCCTGTTC
>JBAVRC010000180.1:0-8499 GCA_049694615.1 Thermosynechococcaceae cyanobacterium
GGGTTAAGTAAACTGGTTTCATCGACGCAAGACCTTGACCGTCAAGTCACGGCAGTCCGGCAACAGCGGGAGGCTCCATCCCTAGAGACCCTACTAGATCCAACTGCCCCACTTCAGCGCCCAACACCTGTCACCGTTCCAGCCGATCCATTGACGGTTTTGGCACCTCTGACGAAGCCATCCGAGTAGCCCTTTGATCTTTTTTGACGGTATAAAACCAAAACACCTGATTTTGACCATGAATATTGACCGTTCCAAATGGATTGCCATCATTACTGGCATTTTTTCCTTATTTATCGGTATTTTGTATCTTTTGATGGTGCAAATACTGGATATGCGAGGCGAAATGATTCCGGCACCCCTCAGTCTGTTAGGGCACCTTGGGTTCGCAAGTTGTCAGGGTTATAGCCCTTGGCTATAGTGGAATTATCAGATTCTCTCCACAGATGTTTGTTGCGTTGATGCGTCTGGTTGCCTAGAGTGGTTGCTTTTCTGCTGCGTCCAACTAAACCACGATGGCTTACCCTCAGTTTTCCATCTACCCTTTACCTATGCCCAATTTTAGATCTGCTGCTCCAAGACATCGCTGAGGAGTTCAGGACCGATGTGCGGTTGGGGCTCCAGGAAGGGTTGGTCAATGCAGCCAAACATGGAAATCAATTGGATCCGAGTAAGTGCGTTACGGTTCGCTATGCGCGGTTGCGGGATCGGCACGAATGGACGATTTTGGATCAGGGTGTGGGGTTTTTGCCACCGACCCTTTGTCGCACCTGGGTCTCACACAATCCCCTACCAGAAGAGGGATGCGAATGTGGGCGTGGGTTATTTATCTTGTTTCAGGTTTTCGATCAGGTTCAGTGGAATGCCACGGGCACGCAACTCAGCTTAACCAAGTATGTCAATCGTTGATTGATGTAGGATTTGACACAGCGACCCACAAAAGGGAAACCGCCTTGTATCATGGTGATATTGGGGCGCAGGCTGTTGAATTTTTAATATGGCATCTTTGCATCAAACGCAATTTTCGATTACAACCCCCCTTTACTATGTAAATGGCTTGCCCCATGTGGGTAGTGCCTATACCACCATGGCTGCCGATGCGATCGCCCGGTTCCGGCGGTTGCGCGGTCATCAGGTGCTCTTCATTACAGGTACGGACGAGCATGGCCAGAAAATTCAGCGCACTGCCGAGCAATTAAACCGCGATCCGCAAGCCCACTGCGATGAAATTGCATCTGGTTTTCAGGCGTTATGGCAACAACTGGATATCCAATACGATCGCTTTAGCCGTACCACCAGTGATCGCCACACCGCCATTGTGAAGGACTTTTTCCAACGGGTTTGGGCAAAAGACGATATTTATCTAGGGCAGCAAACGGGCTGGTATTGTGTCGACTGCGAAGAATTTAAGGAAGACCGCGATCTGCTACCGGGGCAATTGTGCCCGGTCCATGTTCATCGTCCCGTCGAATGGCGCGACGAGCAAAACTATTTCTTTCGGCTGTCCAAGTATCAACAGCCTCTGTTGGACTATTACGCCGCCCACCCCGAATTCATCCAACCCGATATCCGCCTCAATGAAGTGTTAAGTTTTGTCCGTCGAGGCTTGCAGGACTTTTCCATTTCCCGCGTCAACCTGGACTGGGGCATTCCAGTTCCGACGGATCCAAAGCATACGCTCTATGTGTGGTTCGATGCCTTGTTGGGATATATTACAGCCCTGCTCGAACCCGATGCTGAGCCCACCCTAGACCACGCCCTGCAAACGTGGTGGCCGATTAACTTACATCTAATTGGCAAAGATATCTTGCGTTTTCATGCCATTTACTGGCCCGCGATGCTCTTTTCGGCAGAATTACCGTTGCCTCATGTCATATTTGGTCACGGGTTTCTCACCAAAGATGGTCAAAAAATGGGGAAGAGTTTGGGCAATACCCTCGATCCCTTTGAACTCGTGGCCAAATATGGACCCGACGCAGTGCGTTATTATTTTCTTAAGGAGATCGAGTTTGGTCGCGATGGCGATTTCAATGAGACCCGTTTTATCCATATTCTAAATGCTGATCTGGCAGACGACCTGGGCAATTTGTTAAACCGCACCCTGAATATGGCCCTGAAATATGGCGATGGGACGGTTCCTTCAGTTTGCATTCAGGATATTCCCGAGGATACAGCGCTGATTCAGCTTGCCCAAACTGCCGGTCAGGAGGCCACTTTAGCCTATGATTCTTTGAATTTCAGTACCGCCTGCGACACGGCCTTGATGCTGGTGCGCAGTGGTAACAAGTTTATCGATGAGCAAGCCCCTTGGCGTTGCTATAAAGCAGGCGATTTAGATCGTGTCCGTCAAATTCTCTATACCGTTTTGGAGAGCGTTCGGTTAGCCGCTTATTTGCTAGCTCCCATTGTCCCAAATTTAAGCACTAAGATTTACCAACAGCTGGGGTACACCATCAACTTCAACGATCTAGCGTGTGCGAGTCAGGAGGTTCCATACGAGACACATATTCACTGGGGCACTTTGCCGCCGGGGCAACCCTTAGGTGTCCCGGAACCGATCTTTCAAAAGTTGGCGGTTTTAACACCGGAACTGGTTTAAAATTTTTTCTTTTTTTAGATAATTTTTTCTACACGCAATTTTTCAAGGATCTGGTCATCGAATTCACCGTTTAACACGAACGATTTTTTATAACACAAGGTTTTAGATTCCTCATGATTAATCATTCATCGGGTCACGACTCGCTCTTCACCCCAGAACAAGTTCTGGAAAACCGTGGTCGAGTTGCCATTTTTATAGATGGGTCAAATTTATTTTATGCGGCCCTACAGCTTGGAATTGAAATTGACTATACCAAATTACTCTGTCGTCTGACGGGTGGTTCACGCCTGCTGCGATCCTTCTTCTACACTGGGGTTGACCCGACTAACGAAAAGCAACAAGGCTTTCTGTTATGGATGCGCCGCAACGGCTATCGGGTCATTACCAAGGAGTTGATCCAATTGCCGGATGGCTCGAAAAAGGCGAATCTGGATGTTGAGATTGCGGTGGATATGATGGCGTTGGTGGGGTGCTACGACACCGCCATTTTGGTCAGCGGCGATGGCGATTTGGCTTATGCGGTCGATGCGGTGAGCTATCGCGGGATCCGGGTTGAAGTGGTGAGTCTGCGGTCCATGACCAGCGACAGTCTCATTAATGTGGCGGATCGCTACATCGATTTGGATTTTATTAAGGAAGATGTTCAGAAAGCTTCTCGGGTCAGCTACACCTATCGTCCGTTGTCTGGGGTAGGGGCGAGTGAAATTAACAACAACGAGCATCCGGAAAATTCTGTCCTGAATGCCTAACTTTTGGCGCGATCGCAACGTTTGGGGGCAACTGGGCCATATCGGCTTTGTTGCGTTTGGATTGATGCTGATGCAACTGAATGGGTGTTCTTGGCGAGCGCCGACGCCTTCTGGAGCCAAGTCCAAACCTGTGCAGGGAGGGGTTCAGTTATCGAATGTAGTGCTGGCGCAAACCGATACCAAAGGTCAGTTGCTTTGGAAATTTAAGGCTGAAGGGGTGTCCTACGGAGACAATCAGCAAGTTGCAACAGCGAAGGCAATTCGAGGGCAACTGTACGATGCAGGCAAGCCTATTTTCGATGTGGCGGCAGAAAATGGGACCTTGCAGCAAAGCAACCAGCAACTTCAGCTCAAGGGCAACCTCCAGGTGATGGATCGGCAACGGAAATTAACGTTCCGGGGGCGTTCGGCTCAATGGAATCCGAAGTCAGGTCTGTTGCAGGTTCGGAATGGATTGTCGGCAGTGTCGCCCAAGGTGCAACTGTGGGCCGATAATCTGCAAGCTACCCAGCGCGGACGCGAAATCCGGGTCAGTGGCAAGGTGGTGATGGAAACCCGCGATCGCCGCATTCGCTTGAAAACGCAACAGGCGATCTGGCATGTGGATCAGCAACGGTTTCAGGCTGGAACTGCCGCAGTCAATGGCCAGCAACCCTCTGTTGAAATTGAACGACTGGGATCCCCGACCGATAAAGCGATTGCCCTAGCGGGAGAAGCGCAGGCCGATCTGAAGAGTGGTATCGTCACGTTGAGCAATCCGGTCCGTGTCCAACTGGGGCAATCTCCTCTGACCTTAACCAGCCAAGCCTTAACCTGGGATACGGTTCGTCAACGAATCTTTACCCAGACGTTGTTGCAATTGGAAGATCCCCAACATCACGTTTCTATTCTGGCCAATCAAGGGACCTTGGACCAAACGCAAAACCGCATTACCCTGCAAGGCAAGGTTGAGGTGACGCGATCGCAGAATCCAGCCCGCCTTACATCGGACGAACTGAACTGGAACACCCAAACCCAGCGCATTGAAGCCCAAGGCAATGTCCACTATGTGCAAACCTCGCCGCCCTTTGACCTCCGAGGGCCGAATGCGGTGGGCAAAATTGCCGAACAAACCCTACAGATAAACGGTGGCAATGTGGTCACTGAAATCATCCCCTAAAGGACTTGGCCCTGATTGATTGTCTGCTTGTCCCTTTTGGGGGGGTGTTAAGACTGTAAAGCAATATTTTCGCGATCGCAGGCAATCTTGAGCTGCCGCCGTACCAAGCGTTGGATGTTTAAATGTTGACCAGGTTTGACCCTAGTGAGAGTACGAAGAATTAAGTTCTGCTGGCCAAAATTTTCTAACCCATCAATGCAAGTGGGTTCTAGCACCTCTGGACAATCAACCTGTAACTGCTGCCCAACTTCTTCAACAATTCTTTGGATTTGGTCAAGGTCAACATGGTGTGGAACTGGAATATCCACCTTGGCATAAGTATATTGTTTAGAATAGTTAATAACAGAACCAATCTCTCCATTGCGAATGATTTGGAGTTGACCATCTGGATGACGAATGTGGGTTGTTCGTAATTCAATAGCCTCAACTAAACCTTCAATATTTCTCTCGTCAACCTTGCCAACTTCCACATAGTCCCCGACAAGATAATAATTCTCAAATAGGACAAAAAAGCCACATACAATATCATTGATTAAATTTTGTGCGCCAAAACCAATCGCAATTCCAGCAATTCCTGCGCCAGCTAGTATTGGAGTTGGGTCAATATTAATTAATTTTAGAATTGTAATACCCGACATAAAATAGATTAAGTATTTTATGAAATTCTTAAAGAGTGGAATAATGGTTAAACGGCGTTGTCGTTGTAAATCCGTTAAATCTTCTGTTTTTAGGACGAGATCTTCAAGAATAAGATTTGTTATTTCGATTAAGACTCCGCAAAGAAAATAAATTCCAATTACTTGAATGATGATATGGGTGTAGGGCGTCAACCAAACTGCAAACTGAATATCTTGAATAATCAGCGCTGCGATCGCAACGTAGCAAATATACTCCAGGGATTTTTTGAGCGCAGGTACGAGATGTCGAAAGCGTTCATAATGATGCAAGATATTATTGGAATCAGAGAACCTTAGGCTGAAAACATCCAGTGTATCGATGATCGCTGCGATCGCCTTAATTGAGAGCTTCCCAATTGAAAAAATAAAATAGGCTTTTAAGGCAATAAAGAGGTTTGTGGGAACGACTGGAGGTAGTTGGAGGAATTGAGTACAAAGAATGACTGTCAATATCCAGGCGGAATTGGCTAATACTTGCTTCAGAAAAGTAAAAAATTCCTGGATACTTTGATTGTTGGCTATGACGTAATCAGAGTGCTTTGTATATTCACAGGTCCAATCCAGCAACCGATTCAGCCAGGGAAGACTGAGCTTCGTTAGCAATAACAAACCCATACATTGGGCCATTGCTATACCTAGCATCGTCCAGTATTGGGGCGGAATGCTGTGGAGAAGACCTATTTGAAAACTTAGGACGCTCTGGCGTTGATAGATCGCCCAACCGTTCATTCCTAAGATGGCAAGGCTAAGCGCCAAGCAGGCGACCTGAATCAACAACCGGATCTGACGGCGTAAGGGGATCAGTTTATCTGGCTTTCCTCTCAGCCAACGAGCTGCGATCGCTCTGATCGCCATACCTGTCAGAATATTTAACCCAACAGCAATCAGAATGACAGCACCAATCTCAGCAAGGGTAATTAAGATATCCACGATGACAACCGTTAACCATGTGTTTACTTTTTATGCAGGATAAGGACTTCATTACATGCCTGACAAAGCCCTCTCATTGTAGTGAGTATAAATACTCATCACAAAAAGAAAGCTCCCATGGCACCCAAAATCTAGCCATACTTTATCAAATTATTAAGTATATCTGTATATATATTTGTCAAGCTTCAAGGGTTCTGCTCTCCTTGAGTTAAGGATCTATTGATATCTTTTTGATTCTTGGTCAAGTATGTAAGTTAAAAAAGTTTATCAAGCCAGGAGAATTGTTTAAAATGATTTTAATGTTTTGTTAACATTTTTCCCTGATTACTAATACTAGGATTTGAGGAATTAGACTCTAAAACGTGTTAAATCTATCGAAGCATAATTTCTTACATCTCGACAATGCTTTATCTGTGCGATCATTAATCTTACCCATGCATATCACCAATCATCGCTGGCAGTTTTGGATTGACCGGGGCGGTACGTTCACTGATATTGTCGCTCGTCACCCGGATGGACAGTTGACCGTCCATAAATTTTTATCCGAAAACCCAGAACGCTACCCAGATGCCGCAATTTACGGAATTCGCGAGATTTTGCGAGTGCCGCCCGGTGCGCCCCTCCCCTCGGAACAGATTGCAGCGATCAAGATGGGTACGACGGTGGCCACCAATGCGCTGCTGGAACGAAAAGGCGATCGCACCCTTTTCATCATCACTCAAGGGTTTCGGGATGTATTACGGATTGGGTATCAAAACCGTCCCCAGATTTTTGCCCGTCAGATTATTTTGCCGGAAATGCTCTATGAGCAAGTGGTTGAAATTAATGAACGCTACAGTGCCCAAGGGGAAGAACTAGAACCCATCGCCCCAGCCGAAGAAACACGCTTTACCGCCTTATTACAATCGGCTTACGACAGTGGGATTCGAGCCTGTGCGATCGCATTCCTGCACGGCTACCGTTACCCCGATCATGAAAAACAAGTGGCGGCGATCGCTCGTCGCATTGGCTTTACCCAAATTTCCGTCTCCCATGAAGTCAGCCCGCTCATGAAAATTGTGAGCCGTGGAGATACCACCGTGGTAGATGCCTATCTCTCTCCGATTTTGCAGCGCTATGTGAACCAAGTTGCCGAACAACTTTTGATCCAAGGCCAGACTGAACCGCGATTGTTGTTTATGCAATCCAACGGCGGACTCACCGATGCCCATGCCTTTCAGGGGAAAGATAGTATCCTGTCCGGGCCTGCGGGGGGGATTGTCGGAGCAGTGCAGACCAGTAAGATGGCCGGACTAGACAAAATCATTGGGTTCGATATGGGCGGCACTTCTACGGATGTGGCCCACTATGCTGGAGAGTTTGAACGCACCTTTGAAACTGAAGTGGCAGGGGTCCGACTCCGGGCTCCGATGATGTCGATTCATACGGTGGCGGCAGGTGGGGGGTCGGTCCTATTTTTTGACGGTTCGCGCTATCGAGTCGGACCCGAGTCGGCGGGGGCAAATCCGGGACCAGCAGCTTACCGTCGAGGCGGTCCCCTGACCGTGACAGACTGCAATGTCATGCTCGGTCGAGTTCAGCCCGATTTCTTCCCCCAAGTGTTTGGCTTAGAAGGGAATTTGCCCCTGGATGCAGACGTGGTTCGTCGCAAGTTTACCGATCTTGCGGCGGAGGTCCAGCGAACCACTGGAGACCTTCGCACACCTGAACAAGTAGCCAGCGGGTTTCTAGCGATCGCCGTGGAAAAAATGGCCAATGCGATCAAAAAGATCTCAGTCCAGCGTGGCTATGACATTACTAACTACACCCTCTGCTGCTTTGGTGGTGCAGGGGGCCAACATGCCTGTGCGATCGCCGATGTGTTGGGCATGTCGCAGATTTTTATTCATCCTTTTGCTGGGGTGTTATCGGCCTATGGGATGGGACTCGCCAATCAAAGTGTGATGCGAGAACAATCCGTAGAAGTGCTCCTCACCGATGCTGTCTTAGCAGATTTGGAAGAACGCTTGAGTGAACTGGCAACGGAGGGGACCGAAGAACTGCGAGCACAACTGGACACCGATGCTAGTCTGCAAGTCATCGGCAAAGTGCATCTGCGCTACGAAGGCACCGATTCCAGCTTAATGGTTGAATTTGGGAGCATTGCCCAGATGAGCCAACGTTTTGAATCTGCCCATCAACAACGCTACGGGTTCATTGCCACTGGGAAAGGATTAACGGTCGAAGCCCTCTCTGTGGAAGTGATTGGCACCACTGCTCATGTGGAAGAACCCACCCTTGTGGCCCAACGCGGAGAACCCCTAGAAGCGATCGCCACTCGTCCAATGTATGTCTTAGGCGAATGGCGTGATATTCCGCTCTACCATCGCGATCACTTACTTCCTG
>JBAVRC010000181.1:0-2780 GCA_049694615.1 Thermosynechococcaceae cyanobacterium
TCCAGTACCTGCCCCCCCATGTGATACATGGCCGCTGAAAAACTGACACGGGTTCGGGTCGAAGCCTTAGAAAATAGCAACCCCAAAACCTTGTTGGGGCAGGTTGGTCGAACAACCCCAGTCTTCAGTTGCGCCGCGAAGTTGAGCAGGAACAGTACTTCCTCCCTGGATAAATCCGCAAGGCTCAGTAGATCGCGGCCCTTCAAAGCTTCCATGCCAATTTCCTGCGGCGACAGTTTAAGATGAGCAGTGTCTAACAGGTTACCCCCTGCTGTCAAGAGGGGGATGTCTCAGTTCTATCGCTTTCAGCCCAATTGGTTTAGGATTTAGGTTAGGGATTGAGCAGAATCATCGTGACAGTTGAAAAGTTGGCCCATGAGTAACCAGAGTGATCGATTTGCAGGAGGGTTTATCGCAGGTGCGATATTTGGCAGCATTGTCGGCGGTCTGGTGGGGACTTGGGTCGCCTCTCGTCTCAATGAACCGGAAACAGAGGACGAACCCTCGGTGGAGGGCAGTAGGACCAACCCGGCACGAGAACAATTGAAGCGGATTCGACAACGGGTCTTCCAAGTACCGGAGGATGTCACGATTGAAGAAACCCGACAAGGATTAGAGGACAAAATTGCTCAACTGAATGATGCCATCGATCAAGCCCGTCAGCAGTTGAGTCATGTGAATGGGACATCGCAAGATCCATAGGAAAGATGTGCAATGGTTGGGATCGATAAGCACTATCCATTAAACTGAAAACAAGCCTTTGACAGTGTAGGTACTAATGGGTTCAACTGAGGTTATCTCTTTACTCACCAGTGGTCTGGGAAATTTTATCCAGATTTACCTGGTTTTATTGTTAATTCGTGTTTTGCTAAGTTGGTTTCCGACCATTGACTGGTTTAATCCCCCCTTTTCAATTTTGAGCCAGTTGACCGATCCGTACCTCAATCTATTCCGCTCCTTACTTCCTCCGCTAGGGGGAATGGACTTTTCGCCAGTTTTGTCGTTATTTGTTCTGCAAATTGTGGCCGGACTACTCAATAGTGTCAGGTTGTGATTGATTCCCTTATGGGGTGCAAGGACTTGCACCCCATAAGGCCAAGGGACTTAAGACGCGACTCTTGCTGTACTGCGTTGTCGACGAGTTTGTGCGACTCGTTCAGACAAGGTTTCGGCGGATTGCGGGTGTTGCATTAAAAAGAGCAGTGAAGCGCGGGTTTGGAGTTCGCGCCGCAGCAAGCCGTGCAGTTCGCGTTCGAGGTATGCTTTCAGTCCCTCCCAATCCACATCGATCTGGCCATTACCCTCCGTTGTTGTATATTGATCCCAGCGATTGCGTAGTGCCAGTTCCATCGATTCTTTGACCCAAGTCCGCCATTTAAGAATATCGACACTGGTAACCACTCCATGCAAATGAACTTCGGGTGGGGTGAGCAATTCTCCGTTTAATCCAACCACAGCGGCGACCGTCACTAAGCCATCCTCTGCCAAGCGCTGACGCTCTTGCAACACATTGGCCTTCAGTACACCGGCGGTGTCCATCAGTTCAATCCCCGATGGGACTTTGCCATCAATTTTAATGGAGTCCGGTGTTAAGGCAACCACGTCCCCGTTGTCGATAATGACCATATTTTCGGCAGGGATGCCCACACTTTGGGCGGTTTCCGAATGTTTGATCAACATCCGATGTTCACCGTGGACGGGCAAGAAAAACTTGGGTCGGGTCAGCCCCAGCATGAGTTTTTGATCTTCCTGACACCCATGTCCCGATACATGGATCCCTTTGTCGCGACCATACACCACCGTTGCGCCCTGGATCATCAGTTGATCGATGGTGTTAACGACGGAAATGGTATTCCCTGGAATGGGGTTGGCTGAGAATACAACGGTATCGCCAGGGCGAATTTGGATTTGACGATGTTCTTTGCGGGCAATCCGAGACATGGCGGCCATCGGTTCGCCTTGCGATCCGGTGGTCAAAATCAGGACCTTATGATCCGGTAAATTGCGAATCGCTTGCAGGGGTTCAAAAAGGTTGTCGGGGCATTTGATATACCCCAAGGTCCGGGCATGGGCGATCACGTTCAGCATAGAGCGGCCCAAAACAGAGACCGCACGATGATGTTTTTGGGCCAATTCCAGGACCATATTAATGCGATGCACCGATGAGGCGAAGGTGGTGACCAGCAATCGTCCCTTGGCCTGGCTAAAAACGCGGTCCAGATTGGGGAATACCGACCGTTCCGATGGCGTAAAGCCAGGGATTTCAGAATTGGTCGAGTCGCTGATTAAACATAAAATGCCGCGTTCGCCGTATTCAGCCAACCGCTGAAAGTCGAAGTATTCGCCATCGACGGGAGTATGGTCGATTTTGAAGTCTCCCGTATGAATGACGACGCCAATGGGAGTGTGAATCGCAACGGTAAAACTATCGGCGATGGAGTGGGTGTTGCGAATAAACTCAACGAAGAAATGGGTCCCGAAGCGCACCACTTCGCGGGGGCCAACAGTCCGCAGTTCGGTTTTGCCGGCAACGCCCGCTTCTTCTAGCTTGCCTTGCAGCAGGGCCATAGCCAATCGGGGACCGTAAATGACGGGGATGTCAAACTGTTTGAGGTGAAAGGGAATGCCGCCAATGTGATCTTCGTGACCATGGGTGACAATCATGCCCTTAATTTTGTGCTGATTGTCGCGCAGATAGGTCATGTCCGGCAGCACAATGTTGACGCCGTGCATGCCGTCCGTTGGGAACGCAAGCCCTGCATCGAGCAGGATGATCTCAT
>JBAVRC010000182.1:0-5142 GCA_049694615.1 Thermosynechococcaceae cyanobacterium
CTCCAACAGTCCAGCCCCCGCATCGACCCCATCGAGCAATCGCCGAAACGCATCAAGCTTATCCTGCACTTGTTTCAGTTCAGCGGCGATCGCCCCATTCACCGCCCTCAATCGCTGCACTTCCGCCGACGCCCCATCCTGCCCAGATGCGATCGCCCTATCCCTTTCCAGCCGAAGCGTCAGATTTTCGCGTTCCAACCCCTCAACCCGTCGCACAAACCAACCCGCATCGGACTCCCGCCTAACCTGCTCAATCTGCTCCACAAACTCAGCCCTTAAGCGTTCAACCTGCCGATCAAGTTCAGCGATCCAATCAGTCGGGACAGGAGCGATCGCCCCCTCAGCAACCATCCCCACCCCCTCAACCTTTTCCACCAGAGGCAGCGGCCCAACTTGATCCACCAGCACCCCCATATCCCGGATCGGTTTCCCCTGGTCATCCCCCAGGCCAAAACCGAAATCATGCCCCTCACCCGCCGAAACCACCCCATGCCCCAAGTAGCGCTGGACAAAAGCAACTTCATCCTCAAGATTGGGGCAGAAGAAATGGAGAGCGATCGCGCCATACAGCCCCCTGAGATCATGAACTGAAACCGCCTTCTTCCCCTCCAATAGCGGCACCACCTGCATCAACCGCTTCCCACAGACCGCATTGATTTTCTGGATAAAGGCATTAATCGCCCTAGACCGCTCAGTCCCTTTAAGCAGAGCGATCGCCCTAACCTCCGGCACCCTTCTGAGCCGCCGAATCGCCCTCAACACCACATCAGCGGGCAACAGCGTCACAAAATCGTAACCCGTTCCACCCCGCCCCTCAAAGCGCAACAGATAGGGATGGCTCGCCAACGAAAACTTGCCCTTCGCGATAACCTCAGCAAAACGTCGTCCTGTAACCCCCGCGATCGCAGCCGCCAACCAACGAGACTCAAAGCGCCCCCTCGTTTCCAGAAACTCCCGCAAAAGCGCCAGATACCGATCTACCGGAACCAACGGCTGCTCCAACCCCTTCTCACCATTGACCGACTGAGATCGCGTATCGAACGACTCGTAGACCTCCAGCGAATACTTGAGGAACGTCAAAGCCCAATGCTCAAAGCGTTCCTCCTGAATCCCCGTCACCCGCTGCTGATGGATGAACCGATGGCTATTCTTTTCATCCATCACGATCACGCCATCGGCGATCGCCCCACCAATGGCCTTGCGATAGCGAGACAGATACTTTGCCACAGACGGCTGAGGATAGCCCTCCTCCAACAGCTTAATCTCAGCCTCACAGAGCGCCCGAATCTCCTGTTCCGTATTGGTCCTAGTCAGTTCCTCAACGAACCCCGCAATCAGCCCATCCAAGTCATCGGAAGAGAGCCGAACATGATCGCTGTTGCGGATGCGATCGCGAAAGCGATTGATAATTTCAGCCCGTCCAAAGAGCGTCATAGTGCCAAAACCGGAGACCCCCCCGAACCTGAAACGTATAAACTATCCTAATTGTACAAGCCATACCCGACTAAAAACGGGAACAAAAGCCACCGACCCAACCGGATAGTGTGAGGAGTGCGATCGCTATTGGAATAGAAGGAGAGCAGGAATCGAACGAGGGGGGTTTGTGTATGTATTGTTATAAAAACGTAAAAATCTGTTGCATCCGGTCCCAAATGTAGTAATGTACGGGCACCAAAGCCAAAAGTCCAAATTATTGAAAGCCGTGAACGACCGCCGCTTCATCCAGTATTTACAGCAAGAGTTAGGGATTGCAGAGAGTGCGATCTCCTTAGCGAGTCGGGATCACAGAGCAACTGTGACCGAATTGCCCGTAATGTTGTGGAACTATGGATTAATCGACTTGGAGCAATTAGCAGAGATCTTCGACTGGATCGAAGACGCCACTTGAAGCGTAGTAAAGTTAACGGAGGTCGGGATGAAAACTTGGCAACGCTTGATTGCTTATGTTGGGGAGACCGACCAATGGCGAGGAAAACCTGTATATCTGGCCTTAGTAGAAGAAGCCAAAAAACATGGAATTGCCGGAGCCACAGCGATACGAGGAATAGAGGGTTTTGGAGAGCGGGACTCAGGCAGAATCCACACCGCCAGAATTTTTGAACTGTCCTCAGAACTCCCTATTCTGGTCATTATAATCGACACGGAAGAAGCGATCGAGCAGTTTTTGCCAAAAGTCAAAGAAATTGTAACGAAAGGATTAGTGACCCTCGAAGCGTTGAACGTCGTCCATCATGGGCCGATTGCCGAATTTGAGAAAACGTAAAAAATGTCATTCCCCCGCCTTCCAAACAATCGCTTTTGGTCCGGCATCGTTACTGGTCTACTGATCGCCTGTCCTAGCCTATTGAATGCCGTGTCGAGTCATGCCGCCCAGACGTTAGGGATACGCTACGGTCCCTTTGAACGTGCAGTTCAGGTATCGGATCTGCGCCGCTATGCCGAAGTGCAGCAGGCCACCCCAGAACTCGCATCACTTCTACAGTATCTTGACCCGGATGCTCGAAAAGGACTTCAGCCGTTGCTTCAAGCGGAATACCCAGTAAACGTGGCGGTATTGGATCAAGTCTTAGACAGTAAAGTCGGTCAGGCATTTCTCGCCCAAGTTTCAGGCGTATTCGCCCAACCCAACCCTGGCGGCATCCCGGCATTGAGATCGGCCCTAATCTTAGGCTCAGCCCCACCAGGACTGAGCCTCTTGAGCATTATAGAAGCCTATCCCAGCCCTAGGGTCACTGTAGACGTACCCAAGGTGATCGCCCTGATACAGGAAGCGATGCCAGATCCGCCCAGAGATCGTCTGGCCTCGATACCCATGTGGGAAACCGTCGTCGAGTATCAAGCCATGATGGGCACCAACCGCACCTATGCCGGATGTTTATTCGGAGATTCCATTTCATCGGCACTAGGAAGTGACCTAGGCGAAGGTCGAATTAACTTAGCCTTGGGGGGCATGAGTACGATTTCATTGCAGGTGCAAATAGAACGGTTGATCCAGCAACAGGTGAAATGTCAGACAACCGTCATCGCTATTGGTACCAACGACGCGATGTACGGTCTCACAGACGAGCAATTCCAACAAAATCTTGCCAGTATAATTTCAATTACCCGAAATGGACTGGGTGCGCAAAACATTATACTAATCCCTGCATTCTATTCCACCGTAAAGGCAAGCCATAATCCTCATATGGCAGGAACCCTGACGAGAGTGGACGAAATCAACGCGATATTGAGAGGTGTTGCGAAGGCCGAAAACGTGCCTGTCCAAAGCGATATTGCCAAACCCTTTTTTGAAAAAGGCGCACTGAAAGAGAGCTTAACATTCGATGGAGTTCATCTTAACGCTGAAGGGATCAAACTATATCGGCAAGCGATCCTAAATCTCTTTTCGGCCTACAAAGTATCTTCGTCCAAAACAAATTAATAGCATTCAGACATAGTTTAGTGCCATTCGCAATTCATGATCTAAGCACTAGAAAAACATGAATGCAAGTACATACTTGATCTTTATCACTGCATATGAGTATAGGGCACCTCGATAAATCGGGCCTATTCTCAATAAGCAAACGCTGAAACCTCTGTCACTACGTTCCTCATTCTCAATAAGCTTGGATTTTTCGAGGTTCCCTATAGTATTTTGAGTAAAAAAAGCTTAATTTCTACGATTTGTAAAAGTCAATTAGAATTAGCCATCGAAAATGATGATGAAGTTGCACTTGTTATGACCCTAGTGGAACTTCAAGAACTAATCGGATTCGGTGCCGCCGAAGTAAATCATTCCCGATCAAAATATTAAGGCCAAGTATTAAATGAGATATGCGATGTTCTAGAATCTGCTGAACAGGATATAAAACGTCATGCGGATAAGGACATTGAAAGCAAAATGCTACAGAGTGATCGCAAGATTCTGGGTGAAGCGCGAGATGATGTTTGAGGTTCTAGATCGAGAGGGCCGTCTGTCATATTAATGAGATTGAGTGATCGCCCAAAGGGGAAATTATTGGCCAGAGACCGACTGAGCGAGGGTTTTTTCAACAAAGGCATTGAGACTGACACCTTCCTTCTCAGCACAGACGACAACTTGTCGATGGAGATCAGGAGGGATACGAAGATTAAAACGCCCAGAGAAAGGCTTATCGGGGTCTTTACCAAGGCGATCGCAGTCATTGAGGTATTCATCAACGGCATCAAAGAAAGAGGCTTCTAGCTCGTCTACGGAGAGACCATCGAAGGCAATGACATCGCGGGTATTGATGACCCGCCCGACAAAGAGCTTATCTTCGTGGTCGTATTCGACAACTGCTTCATACCCTTTGTAATTCATAGTTCAACCCCTGCATTCAGCAAAAACTCTCGAACAGCTTTGACTTGATAGCGCTTCAATTCCTTTTGCGGGTGAGGGGAATGAATGTTGAGTGAAACATCATTGAGGTCAAAGCGCACCCTAGAGCCATCGCCTTGAAGTACCTGCCCACCCAGAGCAAAAACTAAAGAAACGACATCATTCCAGAGAATATTGCGGCGAATCGGTTCAGCAAAGAGAGCGCTGTAGGTGTTTCGCTGCTTTTTGTTCATCTTCTAATAGTATCATTTTATGGTACTAGAAAGCAGGGAATGCCCCTGCTAGTGGGACGAGGGCACCCGTCGATCTGCTACGGAGTCGCCGCTGTCTTTGGCGATCGCTTACGCGGAGTCTTGTCTTGTGCCGTTTTCTCCGTGGTCTTGGGCTTACGAGACTTTTTCACCACCGGAGCGGCCTCAGTAACTGAGGGAACCACTGGGGCGACTGTCGGACTTAACCGCAACAGCTTCAGCTTCATTGACCCAAGGAGCCAGCACCAGGGGCAGTGCAGCGGTCAGCCAGCTACGAACCGAATCATTGGGGATAAATGAACTGAAGGTCATCGGTACCCCGTCAGGGCAGAGCGCCAGCACCGGAGCCACATCGTCCAGGGCATCAGGATCGGGAGACATCGGCAGGTGCAAAGTATGCAACGCCAGGATAGCAGTTGGAGGGAGAGCCAGTCGTCCTTGTAAGGCATCCTGATCTTGAGCGCAGTCACCCAAGGGGAAACCGAATCAAGATCCTGATTCCAATCCAATGTCAAGTTATTTACCAAAAAAACTTGACATTAGGTCTTCCTC
>JBAVRC010000183.1:0-4479 GCA_049694615.1 Thermosynechococcaceae cyanobacterium
CGTTTGAGCACCCAGGTATTGATCAAGGCCGCAAACCCCGCACCCAGCCCAGGCAAATTGGCCAACAAACCGGGAATCCCATCCCAGGCCCGCATAATATCCAACTGTTGGGTGGGAATGATCACCAACATGGGAATGGCCAAGGAGGCCAGTTCGGCAGTATTCGCCCCGACCGTCGTAATACACAGACGACATTGACTCAACAGTTCATAGGCCGGAACTTGGGTCCAGAGCCAAACCTGTGCTCCCCCTTCGGTCAGAAAATAGGGCGGTTCTCCCGGTGGTTCTACTAATCGGGCCTTACACCCTCGCACCGCTGCCACACAGGAATTCAAGGCCGGATCGGCGTAGCGTTCTAAATCCTGAAGGTTAAGGGTAGGAGCCACCGGAATGGCGACTTGGACCTGGGGTCGCACCCGATGTAAATAGTCGGCGATCGCCAAGGCTAAGGGAACACCCAACACCAGCTTGGCGGGTTTGGATCCGGGAAGGATGCCCAGCAACTCCATTTCCGCAGGAATCGGTAAAGATTGATCCACACCCGCGAAAACCTGGGTTTCGGCAATCAAATCCCCCACCACACGGACCTTGGCCTGAAATCGAGTCGGAATGGATGACCATTGATCCTGACGGGCCAATCCGCATCCATCGATCCAAGGCAACCATCGCGCCTCCCATTCGGCATAGGTCACCCCCTTGTAGCCCAGCCGTTTGGCGATCGCCACTGCAAAAAACTGATCGCCCCCCAAAAACAAGACAACGCCAGTCTGATGCCAGTCCCAACCCTGCGCGGTTTTGCCCCAGAGTAAAAAGGACCAAAAAGCGTCGGCACTCTGCACCCGATCCACTTCCGGGAACTGCTGCACAATCTCCGCCTCTTGACCGCTGGCATGGGGGTCGGGAGACAACACCACCGACAACCGCACCCGATTCGGGTCTTGACCCAAGCGCGATCGCAACGCCTTCACGGTCGGTCGCACCCAAGTCATCACCTCTCCAGGACCGTTGGAGAGAATTAGCACATCAAGCGGTGACAAATCGGGGGACAGACCCATAACAGAACTTTAAGAAAAGTAGACAAGATGTAACAATAGGGATTATGCTTCCCCTCCCTTTATCTTGCACTCCCCATGGCGGCTTCCCGCGAGGCAACCCTCCTCGTTGACGGATACAACATCATTGGCGTTTGGACGCCCTTGGCCCTCAGCCGCGATCGCGATGGGCTAATGGTTGCACGGGACAAACTGGTGGGAGAATTAACCAACTATAGTGCGTTTCAAGGCTATCAAACGCGATTGGTTTTCGATGCCCACCTGCGGCGCGACTCGGCAGGCAATGCCGAAGCCGTGACCGATTTGCTGGAAATTTACTACACCGAATTTGGCGAAACCGCCGATAGCCACATTGAACAATTTTGCGCCCAAGCCCGTTTTCGGACCCATGCCTCCCGGCAGCGCTTGATTGTGGCCACCTCCGACCGTGCCCAGCAACTCACCGTCATGGGCTATGGCGCTGAATGGATGTCCGCCCATCAGCTCATTAGCGATATTGAGTGTGTGGCCCAGAAAATTCAGCGCAAACAAACCTCCAACGCCAAAAAGAACCCGCGTCTGTTATCCCATTCCCTCGATCCCTCGGCGAAAAAAAAGCTGGAGCGATGGCGACACGGACTGAGCTAACCCCTCAAGCGGGCGAGTCAATGCGTTTGTCTGTTCGGTGCGTTCCGAGGGAGAATAAAGAGGGATGCCTGAACGCATTCTGTTTTGCGGTTGCCCTACAGTCCGAGTTGATTCATGCAAACCCTCCATCAGCCCCAATCCTTTGAGTCGTCCTTGGACTTGCCCACGGATCCGCCGCTCACCATAGCGGGTCGCACCTTCCGATCTCGGCTGATGACCGGATCTGGGAAATACCGCAATTTTGCAGAAATGCGCCAGAGCATTGAGGCCAGCGGGTGCGAAATTGTCACCGTTGCGGTGCGGCGGGTGCAAACCAATGCACCGGGGCATGAGGGGTTAGCCGAAGCGCTGGACTGGTCCAACATTTGGATGTTGCCCAACACAGCGGGTTGCCAAACGGCAGAAGAAGCGGTGCGAGTGGCCCGCCTAGGGCGGGAAATGGCCAAGTTATTGGGCCAAGAGGACAATCATTTCGTCAAGTTAGAGGTTATTCCCGACTCGAAATATTTGTTGCCCGATCCCATTGGCACGCTCCAAGCCGCAGAGCAGTTGGTGAAGGAAGGGTTTGTCGTGTTGCCCTATATCAATGCCGATCCCCTGCTTGCTAAACGGCTTGAGGAAGTTGGATGTGCCACTGTCATGCCCTTGGGATCACCCATCGGGTCGGGACAGGGCATTCGGAATGCTGCCAATATTCAGATCATTATTGAGAGTGCTCAGATCCCCGTGGTGGTGGATGCCGGGATTGGCACCCCCAGCGAAGCTGCCCAAGCCATGGAAATGGGGGCCGATGCGTTGTTGATCAATACGGCGATCGCCCAAGCGCAACATCCGGCCCAAATGGCACGGGGCATGGCCTTGGGCATGGAGGCAGGCCGCTTAGCCTACCTGGCCGGACGGATTCCGGTGAAAGCCTATGCCAGCGCCAGTTCGCCCATGACCGGACTGGTGACGAGCTAAGGACGGAAAACCGATCCCCAGTAACAAATCTAATCCGCAGACTTTGCTATAATTAACAAAACGTAACAAAGTTAAGGTTTTTTTCATGCGTTATACCACAGAAGAAGGCGGTCGCCTCAACAACTATGCCGTGGAGCCGAAGATGTATCAGGCTCAGCCTCCAACCCGCAATCAACAGCGCGTTTATCTGGTGATGGGAATTGGTGCGGTGGCTCTCGTGGGCGGTTTAGTGGCGATCGCCATGTCTGTGTCGTAGCAACGCCCAGGTTTTGCAGTTTATTTTCAATCCGATTTTAGATTAAAGCGTTTTTTCCATAAACTGGCTTGATATGAGCTCCAATTGAATGATTTAGGTTTTAAGGATGAGATGCGTCTCATCCTTTTTTTGTCGCCCCGATACCGAACCCTAAACCGCCCTAGATCGGGCGGTAACCCGAATTCTGAGAGTGTGTTACATTGCTTAACAATTGGCATAGAATGGCCCTAACAGCCCAAGCAAGTGTGATGGCCGTTCTGCAAAATGCACCGTTACGGCCACCATAATGGTCATTAGGAGGGGTTCAACATGGATATCAAAAAATCGCTAGTTTCCTTTTTGCAAAAGGAACTGGCCCTTCCTGCCCAGTCCATTGCCCTGGCTGATCGCCATCCCGAATATCCTCCGACTCAACTGCCCATGATTCTTTGGCAGTATGGCCTAATCACCCTTGAAGAATTAGGCCGGACCTGGGACTGGCTCGACAATGCCGATATCCCTGAGTTTGAATCCTAACGCTGCCATTCAATGTGCTTGTGCAATCGGAGAAGAATCCCATGCCTATCAAAAATGAAAACCAACGATCGCGATCGCGCCTGATTGCCAACATCCTGTTTCTGGTGGCCACAGGCTTTTTGGCCGTGAGTCTATTCTTTCCGGGATTGTTTGGACCGCAGACGCCCCAGGTTCCCTACAGCCTGTTTATTCATCAAGTGGATGAAGGTCAGGTGGCTCAAGTCGCCGTGGGTCAAAATCTGATTCGCTACCAAACCAAAGGAGAAGGCGATCAACCCGGACAGGTGCTGGCCACCACCCCCATTTTCGATCTAGAGCTACCCAAGCGCCTAGAAGATAAGGGGATTGAGTTTGCCGCTGTGCCGCCGCCCAAAAACAACTGGTTTGGGAGTTTGCTGAGTTGGGTGATTCCGCCGCTGATTTTTGTCGCTATCTGGCAATTCTTTGCCGGACGTGGCATGGGCGGTGGACAGCAAGGCGTGCTCTCCATTGGCAAGAGCAAGGCTAAGGTCTATGTGGAAGGCGAAACCGAAAAAGTAACCTTTGCCGATGTGGCGGGTGTGGATGAGGCCAAAACCGAACTCGAAGAAATTGTGGAATTTCTCAAGCGCCCCGGTCAGTTTACCGAACTAGGTGCCAGGATTCCTAAGGGGGTGTTGCTCATCGGTCCTCCTGGAACCGGAAAAACCTTGCTGGCCAAGGCTGTGGCCGGAGAAGCCGGGGTGCCATTCTTCAGCATTTCTGGATCGGAATTTGTAGAACTCTTTGTGGGGGTTGGTTCATCGCGGGTCCGCGATTTGTTTGACCAGGCTAAAAAACAAGCCCCTTGTATTGTCTTTATCGACGAGTTAGATGCCATTGGCAAATCCCGTGCTTCCAATGGGTTTTACGGCGGCAACGATGAGCGTGAACAAACCCTCAACCAGTTGCTCACAGAAATGGATGGGTTTTCTGCCGGAGATGCCACGGTGATTGTGTTAGCGGCCACCAACCGACCGGAAACCTTGGATCCGGCCCTGTTGCGTCCGGGTCGCTTCGACCGTCAGGTGCTGGTGGATCGACCCGACC
>JBAVRC010000184.1:0-1660 GCA_049694615.1 Thermosynechococcaceae cyanobacterium
GGATGAGCCAGACGATTCAAGATAATGCGGCGATCGCGTTCTCGAAGGGGTTTTATCGGGCCTTGGGTTATAACCGATGCCTGTCTAGGTGTTATTTAGTCAGGAGATAAAAGTTTTGCAGTCGAAACATGAGGGTGTTTGGGATCGCTGACTCGTTTCTTGGTTTTGGTCTTGCTTTTGCGTGGTTGTTTACGGAACCGTTTGAGATTGACTTGTTGGGCGAGGACTTTCAGTTGTTCAGCCAAGTCCTGCTCAGACATCTGCTGAAAGGATTGCCAATGTTCGGAGGGAATCGCAATCATCAAACCACGATAAACCGCTTGGATTTCATCCACTAGATAGAAATCAGATAATTCTTGATTGATGGTCTCAACCCCATGCTCAGTGGCTAAAGCAGCTCTAATAGTTGCTAAGATGTTATAACAAACCAAGGCTAAGGAAAAGCTAAACAGTGCGGCTTTGGGATAGGCTAAGGTCTTGATTTCCGCCTTAAAGTTCATTGTGACAGTTAAGAAAAGATGTTCAACCTGCCAACGTTCTCGATACAACTGCGCGATCATAACCGTCGAGGCAATTGTGATAGGTAAATTAGTTAAAAATACTAACTCGGTTTCCTCATGCCGGGTCGGTTTTGCTAACCGGAACACGACACGACGCAGTTGCAGTACTTGTTCATCTTGTGCAATCTGAATTGTCTGCTCAAATAACTCCCCATCGTCTACGACGGCCACGAATTGCAATTCAGTCAGGGCTTGCCAAGGCAAGTTTTGATGTTCGCGAATCACAAAGCTGGCCTCCCGTTGGGCAATCCCTAACAGAAATCCCAACGTACACATATTCCGGTCGGCAATCCATAATTGACCCGCTTGTATCGTCCTTAACACGGAGTCAAACAATCGGCGTTCTTGCGCATGTCCATCTTCACAGGGAAAGATATCGACTGCCAAGCGTCGTTCTGGATCGAGCACCACCAGGGATTTTCCCGGTAACGGAGCCGCACCCACATCCCGTAACACTTGCAAGCGATGCTCGGTCGCCGCTAACGCATTCCCATCCAAGATCCGCACCGTATAACCTTCCAGCAGTGGCACTTGGGCACCACCCATGGTCTCGATTAAGCCCCCTAACGCTTGCGCCGTTTCCCGCAACAGGGCCGCACTCACCCCGATCTCCACCCCATTCAATTTCTGGTACAGGGCCGCACGATTCACATTCAAATCCACGGCTTTGGCTTTGTATGTGGCATTCACCGATGGATGTATCCCACAGACCACCAAGCTCAATAAGTTGACCAGACTCGAAAATAACAACTCCCGTTCATATTGCACTTTCGCATGATTCGCAAAAATCTCATCCAACCGTTCCGGTCGAAACACCTGTTCCATCAGTCCCCGCATCATCACACTCACCGGACTGGCTTGCGCAAACGCTTCAAAGATTGGGGCTAACATGGCAGCAAACCTCGCAACTTCATCTCTGGATGATGCCATACTGCTTCGTTGTCCGGTTCACTCAAAATTACTATAACCTCCTCCTCGCAACAGTTTGGGCTAATTTAGAACCATATTTCCTCTCGCCTGAGTTTAACACCTAGACAGGCATCCTATTGTGACATAAAGACATCAGAACTGTATAACAGGGATAACCACTGGTATATTTG
>JBAVRC010000185.1:0-2645 GCA_049694615.1 Thermosynechococcaceae cyanobacterium
TCTATGTTCCCTGCAAATTCAATCATTGTATGATGCTTTGGACCTCTGACAGTAGCTCTGTAGGGTGTTCTGTAACAGCATGGCCACGGTCATGGGACCGATGCCACCCGGTACAGGGGTAATCCCATGAGCCAGGGGTTGAACGGCGTCAAAATCAACATCGCCCACGAGACGGGATTGACCGGTGGCATCGGTCATGCGATTAATGCCCACATCAATGACAATGGCTCCGGGCTTTACCATATTGGCTTGAATCAGTTGGGGTTGGCCCACGGCAGCTACTAAAATATCAGCGCTCTGGGCGATCGCAGGTAGATTATGGGTTTTGGAATGGGCCATTGTGACCGTGGCATCGGCATCCAACAGCATGAGGGCGAGGGGTTTTCCGACCAGAATACTGCGACCGATCACCACGGCATGTTTGCCTCGGAGATCCAGGTTGTAGTGTTGGAGCAATGCCATGACCCCCGCAGGGGTGCAGCTTCGCAGGCCCGGTTCTTTGCGGACCAAGCGACCGAGGTTAATGGGGTGGAGACCATCGGCATCTTTTTCGGGCAGAATTTCGTACAGAAGTGCCTCGGCATTGAGAGGATCGGGCAAGGGCAATTGGACTAAAATACCATCCACCCGATGATCTTGATTCAAGGTGTGAATGAGTGTGGTTAATTCGGCCTGGGTGGTCTGAGCGGGGAGGTGATGTCCAAAGGAAGCCATACCGACCCGTTCGCAGGCCCGTTCTTTGTTACGGACGTAGGCCGCACTGGCTGGATTGTCCCCCACCATGATCACGGCCAATCCCGGTGGACGGCCAATCTGGGGAAGGAGGTGTTGAATTTTTTGCGCGATTGCATCCTGAATCTGTTGCGCCAGTTGTTTACCGTCCAACAGAATTGGGGAGGGTTCAGCCATGAAGCACAATACCTTGGGGTGGACTGGAGTGGTTTATGCTTAAATTTTATCGGTCTGAGGTGGAACTTGAGCGAAGTATCCCATGATGGGCCAAATGATGCCTTAAAAGCAGGCGATCGCGTTCGATTAGCCGTCAGTCCGCCCTATTTTAAAACGGCTGAACCCATGCCGATGCTCCGCCCGCCCAATATTGTGCCTTTGGGAGAAGAAGGGGTGATCCTGGGGCGAGAACCGGGCGATGTGTGGCGGGTGCGGTTTGAACGAGGGGCTTATCTGCTTGATCGCAAATATCTAGAGCCAATTCAGTCAGAAGCATAATTGTCAACCATTTATGGCCACACTATCCTCGGTTTTGGTCCAAGTTCCGGCCACGACGGCCAATGTAGGACCGGGTTTCGATTGCTTGGGTGCAGCATTGACCCTATATAACCAATTTCAATTTACAGTCTTGGAACAGCCTGCGGGCCAAACGCCTACCCTGATCATCGAAGTCGAAGGGATCGAAGCGAATCGGGTGCAGCGGGATGCCCAAAATTTGGTTTATAAGGCGTTTTGCACTTGCTTTGCCCAACTGGATCGGCCTATCCCGTCGCTGCAAATCGATATTCGGCTTGGTGTTCCCCTCGCGAGGGGCCTGGGGAGTTCGGCTACGGCCATTATTGGCGGATTAATGGGGGCCAATGCATTAGCCGGATCGCCGCTGAGTCAGCGTCAGGTATTGGACTTGGCGATCGCCCTCGAAGGCCACCCCGATAACGTGGCACCCGCCTTGTTGGGGGGATGTCAGCTTGCTGCATTCAATGAAATGTCTCAGGACTGGACCCTTTGTCCCATTCAATGGGCCGATGCCATTGTGCCCATTGTCGCCATCCCGGATTTTGAACTCTCGACCCAAACGGCCCGGAATGTTTTGCCAAACCAATGTTCCTATGCCGATGCGATCTTTAACATCGCGCATTTGGGCTTACTAGTTAAAGGTCTAGAGGCAGCGCAGGGGGAATGGATACAAGTTGCCTTACAAGACCGATTACATCAACCCTATCGAATCGGTTTGATTCCGGGCTTTGCCGAGTTGCAGGCTGTTGCGCTCCACGTGGGCGCATATGGCCTCGTCATTAGCGGCGCTGGGCCAACGGTGTTGGCCTTATGCGGATCTGAGGCGGCAGACACTGTATCTCGACAGATGCAAGTGACGTGGAAACAAGTTGGCATATCGGCACAAACGGTCAAGCTGCAAATCGATACTAAGGGTGCAACGGTCCAATTAATGAAATAGTCTCATAAATTGCAGTTTATGAATCAGCCCCCCGTCAGAACTGAATATGAAAAACGCCTGACCGCTCTACAGCAGTGCGTGCACGATCTGCAAAAACAGGACGATGCAGAAAAAATGAGCCATACTGTCGTCTGTTTTGCGAAGGAGTGGTTTAAGTTCGACTTGGTTTGGCTGGCTGAATACGATGCTCAGACGCGAACGCTGATCGGTCTGGATGGTATGCTCCCCAATCCAGATAAGGATCGGGCTTTTTTGCGACAAAAACATCCCATACTACCAGGAGACTTATTCGACCAAACATTGGTGACAGGGCGCTCTCAAAAAATTCCGAGTCTGAAGCAAGAGCAACGCGCTGGTGAATGGCAGGTACTTGCGAAACGCCAAGATATTCAGGGCGCTTTAATTTTGCCCATTCGCTATCGGCATCAATCTCTTGGTCTTTTGCTGGTGGGTACAACCC
>JBAVRC010000186.1:0-5183 GCA_049694615.1 Thermosynechococcaceae cyanobacterium
ACAGACCTATCTGTAAGGCAGGATCTGGGAATTCACAATACTCTTAAAAAATTCACGCGAACTGAGAGTTGAAAGCCACTGGCAAATGATAGATGCCAGCACCCCACTGCAATTGTTCTAGCCCCCCAAAATCCCGAATCACCGGATGGGTGGCGATCGCCGCTAAAATCCAAAGCTGCGGCAAATCATGTTCCTGACGGGATTGCACCTGCAGTTTTCCTTTGCGTCGTTGATCTTCTTGGATCCAGAGCAGTTTTAAGATACAGGTTCTAATTTCCGTGCGATTCGGCGCATTCCGAAACGGTTCCAAAAGACATGGTGTTTGAATGATTTGTCCTAATAGCCCAAGGTCTTGTACCCAACGACTCAAAGGCTTTGTCGGGACAAACCAAACATCCACATACTTTGATTCTCCAGGGACTTCCAGGTTTCGCTGAACTGTCCCTAGAGGCTCTAGAAATTCTTCTAGATATTGCTTTGAAAGTTGGTCAAATGGGACTTGAGTCATTAATGAATAGAAGTATATGTAAAAATCAGCTTTGTTCTCGATGCCAATCTGCTCTCACTAGCCGAATCTCCTCATAGGAAAACGATTCCCCCAACGTCTCTCGCAGCAAACTCAACGAAACAGCTCCCACCTGGGCGATCGCCCCGCGAATCGCCTTTTGCCGTTCAACATCCACCAATCGATCAATCTCAACCTTGCCATGTTGTTCCATCAGATCCGCCAAATGGGTGGCAATAGTACTGGCCTTCAGACCGCGTTGTTTTGCAATTTCCGCTAATCCCAAACCCTCTTGGTAAAGCTCCAATGTGGCTATTAATGTTTCCGACAGAAATGGTTGATCCTCAAGCGGAATACTATCGGGTGGAGCCGTGATCGAATCCTCAGCAATCTCTGTGATCGGTAAACCTTTTTCAGCCCGGAAGGCACCAATCTCCGCCAAAAATTTCTCGCCGTATTGAATTAATTTACGACTGCCAACCCCAGAAATGGCTGCAAATTCTGTCAAGGTTTGCGGTTGCTGTTGAGCCATACTTTTCAACGTCGAATCCGCAAACACCATATAGGGCGCGATCGCCCGTTCGTCCGCCAGTCGTTTGCGCAGCGATCGCAGTTTCTGGAACAACGCCTCCACCTCCGCCGAAGTGCCCCGTTCCTCACGCGGGGCCGATGCATCGAGTTTTTGTGGAGCGATCGCCACCATCACCGACCGCTGCTTCCGCATTACCTCCCAACTGCGGGCATTGAGTTTCAGGACCGGATACCCATCCGTGGTTTCGTCTATCAGCCCCTGTTGCAACAGCGTCCGCCCCAAATGCTTCCAACTGTCTGCGGTGCGATCCTTGCCAATGCCGTAGGTCGAGAGTTTATCGTGACCCTTTTGGATAATCCGCTGACTTTTGGACCCGCGTAACACTTCAATAATGTGATTCATGCCGTAGCGTTCCTGACACCGGGCCATGCAGGACAAAAACTTCTGGGCCTCAATGGTCCAATCCTCAATGGGTTTGGGTTGGCAACAGTTATCGCACTGTCCGCAATTCCCCGGAAACCGCTCGCCAAAATAGCTCAGTTGAATCGTGCGCCGACACACCGTTCCTTCTGCATAGTCGATCACCTGGCGCAACTGCTGTCGAGCAATGCGCTGTTCCTGCTCCAACGGTTCCCCCGTGGCCGGATTCACCTTCTGGTCAATCATCCAGTCAATGGTGCGGATATCCTTGGGGGCAAAGTACAAAATACAAGCCGCAGGTTCGCCATCCCGTCCGGCTCGACCCGCCTCCTGGTAGTAGCTCTCAATATTGCGCGGCAAATCGTGGTGAATCACAAAGCGTACATCCGGTTTATTGATGCCCATGCCAAAGGCAACGGTGGCCACCATAATCGGTACATCGTCCCGCAAAAACCGGATTTGATTCTGCGTGCGGGCGCGATCGCTCAGTCCGGCATGATACGGCAGCGCCCCAATGCCATCCCGTTGCAATTGAGCGGTCAGTTCATCCACCTGCCGCCGACTGGAGCAATAAATAATGCCCGACCCCTGGTTGCGCTCAATCTGCTGCAACACTTCGGCATACACCGCCCGATTTTTAGGCCGCACCTCGTAGTAAAGATTGGGTCGGTTAAAACTAGCAATGTGGATATAGGGATCGCGCAATTGCAATTGATGCAAAATGTCCTGGCGCACCCGATCGGTGGCCGTGGCTGTCAGTGCCATCACGGGTACATCCGGGTAGCGTTGGCGCAACTCTGCCAGCCGACGATACTCCGGGCGAAAATCATGGCCCCATTCCGACACGCAATGGGCCTCGTCCACCGTGAAACAGGACAGCCCAAACCGCAGGTGCAACTGCTGCAACAACCCCAAAAAAGTCGGATTAAACAACCGCTCCGGGGCCACATAGAGCAACTTAATCTCGCCGCGCAGCAACTGGGCCTCGCGATCGCGGGTTTCCGCCATCCCCAAACTGCTGTTGAGATAGGTGGATGGAATTTGGTTCACCTGCAAGGCCGTCACCTGATCCTGCATCAACGCAATCAGCGGCGACACCACCACCATCACCCCCGGCTTGAGCAGAGCGGGCAGTTGAAAACATAGGGACTTTCCCCCGCCTGTGGGCATCACCACCAGCAAATCCTGACCTTGCAGGGCTGCGGTAATAATGTCCCGTTGACCGGGCCGGAAACTGTCGTAACCGAAATAATCTTTCAGCGACGCTTCAAGGGTTGGAGGCGTCGCGACTTCGGAATTTGCCGTCATGCCAAGGAAGTGACTCAGAATAAAAATAGGATCATTGGTCCCCCATTCATCATGGCTTGAACCCTGATCGCTGACAACACTCTGTACAATGTTGAGTGCAGAAGTCCGAGGATGAACGGTTTGCGACCCAAGGCAACCGTCCTCCTACTCCTATGGTTGAGGAGATCGAAGCGTGGAAGACAGATTCATCAGAACATTTGTTTTGTTTGTTGTTCTCACAATTATTTTTGGTATTCTCGAACGCCTGTGGCCCAGTATTCCCAATCAACCTAAGCTACGACGCGGTCTTGGGGTTGACATCCTGTACTGGTTTTTTATTCCCATGGTCAACCAAGTTTTGGCCATTCTGTCCACGGCCTTAGTGATCATTCCCATCTATTTTTTGCTGGGGCGATCGCTGGCGTTAAATCACATTCTGGCGGGCTACGGCCCCTTGGCGCAGATTCCCCTCTGGCAACAAGGGTTGATTGTGATTGTCCTAGGGGATTTCATTGGCTACTGGACCCATCGCGTGAACCATCGCTTCACGCCGCTGTGGAATTTCCACGCCGTGCATCACAGTGCCGAAATCATGGACTGGCTGACGGCGGTTCGCATCCATCCGGTCAATGACATGTTTTCTAAGGCCGTACAGGCGATTCCCATTCTACTCTTAGGGTTTTCGCCCCTTGCCGTTGAACTCTATACCCCTGTCTTATCCTGCTATGTTGCGATGATTCATGCCAATCTGTTCTGGACCTATGGCCCATTCCGTCATATTTTGGCCAGTCCGGCTTTTCACCGTTGGCACCATGCCATGGACAAAAAAGCCTGGGGCAAAAACTACGCAGGGCTATTCCCCGTTTACGATGTTCTGTTTGGCACGTTTTATTTGCCCCGTGGACAACAACCCAGAGAATTTGGCATTGATGGGGAGACCATCCCGGATAACTTTGTCGCTCAAATGCGATATCCCTTTCGGCATTGGAAATTCTTCAATAAAACCCAGCGATTGAAATCGCAACTACAAGAACCAAACCCGCCTACGCGGGTTGAAGTCTAATCCTAGTCCGCGAAGGCGGACATCGTTCTTGTAGGCGCGGTTTCAACCGCCAGCAAGAATCTGGGTGTTATTAAATCCACGATCCTTAGTCAATGCGAAAGTCTTATTCCTTGGCCTTCCACCCAAATGTTTCGCCTTGCCAATTCACCTTACCCTGAGCATTACGCGGCAATTCCGATACCGCGATCCAATGCTTGGGATGCTTGTAGCGACTTAAACGATCCGTTAGAGCCGCTGTTAAGCAATCTACGGTTATTTCGTGCTTGATGGGGACATAAATTGCTGTCACCGCTTCCCCCCATTGTTCGTCTGGGGTTCCCACCACATACACATCGCGAACCAGTCCCGTAGCCAGCAAGGCCGCTTCCACCGCTTCCGGGAAAATATTTTCGCCGCCGGAAATGATTTTGCGGCTCCTGCGCCCGACGAGGTGCAAATCGCCCTGCGTGTCCAGATAGCCTAAATCGTCTGTCAGAAATTCTGAACAGGGTCTGTGGCAAGGATAGTAACCCTGGAAAAGCGCCGCAGACTGGATTGTAATGGGGTGACCTTCCCCTGTTTCATTTCGATGCAACCCGTTGAGGCAAACATGGGGCAAGAGCTGGCCAACGCTGGTATTTCCCTGCAAGAAGGCTTGGGGTTTCAGGGTGGCAATTTGGGCTGCTGTTTCAGTCATGCCGTAGGTGGGAGCCAAGTTTAACCCTTCTTGTCGGGCTTGATCTAACAAGCTGGTCCAGGCTGGAGCACCGCCTAGAAAAATGGTGCGGAAACGCCGGAGCCAAGGCAGTCGTTCCGGGTGTTGCAACAATCGTTGCAGTTGTGTGGGCACTAGAGATAGAAAATAGTCCTGCGGGGCGGCACTATCGGCGGCCAAAAACATAGCGAGGTCCGGGTGCACGGACTGGCCGTTCACGCTGTCGGCAAAGGGCATGGATAGCAGGTTGCCCTGGGTGAGGAGCGATCGCATAAACTGCATCAGCCCACTGACGTGGTACAGGGGCAGTACACAACAGGAGTCGATCGCAAAGTCTGGCCCATACTCTTCCGACCAAAACCGATGGAACCCCTCAACCGATGCCGATAGGGTGGCCCAGGTATGAATCGCAAACTTGATGTGACCGGAGGAACCACCCGTAGGAATCATAATCCAGCCCCGCTCCCGCGCATCGGCGGTGGCTAGCGGTTGCGTGAGGGCCGGGATGGGAAGCGTTCCCCAAATCTGATGGGGTTGGGCTAGGGCGATCGCCTGATACCATTCGGCAGAACTCCAATGGGGGTTGCCTAAAAACACCGGACAGTCTGCCACACAAGCGGCCATGAACCCAGCCAACAGATCAATCGGATCGCTCAAGGCCAGCAAAATTCTGGGATAGGAC
>JBAVRC010000187.1:0-8299 GCA_049694615.1 Thermosynechococcaceae cyanobacterium
GGTAAAAAGACTAGGGGTCACAATCGGAAGAGGGATGCAACAACGTGGTGAACAAAGATTACCCTCAGTCTACCCTGATCGGCGACGGGCCAATCGGGTATTCAGCAAGGTGTTGGGTGGTTCTAGCGCTAAGACCCCTTGTCTAAAAAGGTCCATAGCACAAGAATATCTTCGTAAAATGTTACATTGGTAGCCATTGAGGTCGCCACTTCGGTCTAGAATGATGGGTCAGTGTGGTTGAGTGAGTATAAATGTCTAATCAAACTTTTAGTGTAAGCTCTATGAAGCAATCCAACGTCGCAACGGCACCCGATGCCTTGGCTTATCAGTCTTTGGAGGAACGCATGCTGCAATCTGTTCGCATGCATTACCAATCCAATCATCAAGAAGAGTTTTTGCATTTGAAAGCTCAAATTGAGTCTTTGTTTGCTAAATTGCAGACTCTGGCAGAGCATGACAATGCGGACATCCTAGTCGCGAGACGGTAATTTCAACTTTGCCAATCTCAAACCTTTAAATCACAACCCTTTTAAAAAATGACTGATGTTTTTGAGATCAACCTTTTGATCCATAATTTATCAAACTCTTTGAGTAATTTTTCGAGATAGCGGTTGTTCATATCTGCTGTAGTGAGCGGTGTAGGGGAGCATTCTCACGCAAGGAGAAAATCTTTCTTAATTTACTTCTCAGCACCATCCAGCTTTTTTGAATTGCTATAGCGACTCACTCCAACCCTGTTGCAGTGAGTTTTTTTGTAGACTTTGATTCTTGGGGACAGGGAATAGGGAAAAGCCTATTTTTCCTGGTCAACCCTACATAGGTCCTTATCCGCAACTTTAGACACTCGTCAAACCTTGATGACGACAAATTGCCTACGTTGATCTCGGCCATTCTATCGGACGGTGGCTGTTAGAGGGCGATCGCTCACTTAATTTCTGTGATCAGTGTCACTGCTTAGCCGAACCATAGGAGCGACGATTCTAAAACTAGTTCTATGTTTGACATAGTCTATCCCAATGGTGTTCATGCAGTTTGAGTATGCTTGGTTGGGACGGAATTATATTGGGATAAAAATCTCTAAAATATTGGATTGATCCAAAATCTCAAGTTGATCGTATATACAGACAGGACTACTCTGCTCATTTCTATTGAGTGAACAAGGAAGCATCCTGATGTCAAATCCTCCAGTACAATCCTCGGGGCGATATTTACACAAGGCTGATTCAAAAGAACCTCGACTCGACTTCAAACACTGGCTTATTGATCCCGAGCATCTCCAAAGGGTAGAGGCAATTGCGCGGAAGTACACAAGGGGCACTACTATTTCTTGGGAAGATGCTGCCCAAACAGCCCACATTAAACTCCTTCGTGCGGTCAACCGAGGTCAATTTCGTGGCGAAGTCCAAGACTTTTATCGTTGGGCTGCAACGGTGACTCGATTTGAAATTATCGATCTTGTTCGTAAAGAAAAGCAGCGGTACTGGCACAGTCTAGACCAACCCATTATGGGCACAGATCTGCTTTTAGGCGATACCGTTGCCGACGAGTTTAATTTACTTGACACGGTAACACGTTCAGATCTGCTCTTAAAAGCGCTTGAAGCCCTGGCTAACCTCGATCGACAATATCCCGATCGCAACTATCTGAAATTGTGGCAAGGTCAGCTTTATGGGAAAAATCAGACACAAATTGCTGCTGATTTAGGATTAACCCAGGGGGCGGTTTCAAAACGCTGGAAGGAATTGATCGATCGCTTGGCCGACATGCTTGATCTCCCACAAGTGAACGGGAACAAGCCGTTAGCCTTTGATGCGAAAGCTGATCGCCGCAAAGCTAGAGAACGATCAGAGGCACGGTGGTAAACCTATCGTTTGGAGTCTAAAAACGCTGCTCTTGGAAAAGAATTGTAACAAAAAGGCATAATGCTTTACGTTCTTTCGTTAGCTCATGGCATACCCCAGTTGTTCGAGTAACAGTATATAGATATGGATCGACACCAATCTCTATCCAACGGTTCGTTACCTTGGGGCGTCCCCAAGCCCGGAGAAATTTGGGTGTTGTCGCGGGCATCCTACGGGTCTTTGGAGGTCATGGTTGGGGCAGAGCCCCCACCAACGTTCGAAGATGGAGATCTTGACCGTTATGTCATAATAATCAACGAATTTTCGACTAATCCCGATGAGCTGGATTGTACTGGTTCAGCGATCACGGTTATGCCTCTGTCTGCAGAAACCGACTATCTCAGTCAAGTCGATCTGTTGATTCCTGCACAAATGTCTGGTTTAAGGCAGAATATGCTGGCAGAAACTTGGCATGTTTTCCCAACATTGGTTAAGCATTTATCCTTTCCGGTTGGACAACGCCTATCCCGACAGATTTATGATTTGCTACTGACCGTTGGGGATGGCTATTTCGAACTGGCTGAACAATGGCCCTTGCAATTAGACCTCCAACGGCTAGGACTGCAAGTTGGCGAAAGATCTGCCACCCATGTGGATATTCAGCGGTTTCACCGCCAAGAAACGGTTTGGAGCATGGGGGTAAGGGTTTCTTTGGGGGCATATAATGCTGATCCCAAAAAGGTAAAGTTTGTCGAGAGGATTCTAGAAGAAGCCAAACAATTCGAGCAAGATTGGGCTGAACTCGGTTTGTCTAGGCCCACACATTCTACAGCGCCAGCCAAACCGCCAACGATACTGAGTCGGTGGTTTCAGAATTATGTAGAGCCGGAATGGCAACGCATCGTTAACCGTTGCGAACTTCAGCAAATGAGTTTCGGAGTGGCCAGGAGCAGTACGGATCCCTTACTGGCCCGCTCTGAATGTTCTGAGGCCGTTAACCGTTTAATTGAGCAATTGGCCCAAACCAAGGAAGAGGTGCAACGACAACGGATTGTTCAACAGTTGGGTGCGATCGCATCTGGTTCCGAGGCGGCAGTGGGTGAGATCGCCCATCTCCTGCACACCAGCCTCAACGACGAGACCTTGTGGACGGCTATAGAAGCCCTAGAGCGTCTCGATCCTAACCGTGTTGCTAGTCTTTCGCAGATGAAAACCGTGGATTTGGGGATGCAGGTCGCGGGGCAATCCGTGCGTTTGGTGGTGTCGCTTTTGCAGAAGGTGAATCATCAAGTGAGTGTCATGCTTCAGGTTTATCCAGTAGGGCATGACTTTTTCTTGCCAGCGAATCTGACGCTGAGATTTCTGGATGCAACAGGACAAGTCCTACGAGAAGTAACCGCTCGGCAGTCTGATGTGTTGATACAACTCAAGTTAAGCGGGTCTTATGGTGAGTCATTCAGCGTCATTATTGGGCTGGGCGACGCCAGTCTCACGGAAAGTTTTGTCATCTAAACTGGGCGATCGCCATGTCCCTCAACTTCTCCGGCCAAAATCTCAGCGGACGTTCATTTCAGGGACAAGATTTAGCGGGGGCAAACTTTGCCCATGCCAACATTCGGGGAGCAAATTTCACCGATGCCAAGTTGAGGGATACGAACTTTAGTCATGCGAAAGGGGGTTTGCAGCAAAAATGGTCTATTTTACTGGCAATCCTTGCCATTTTTAGCTTGGCCCTTGCCGCCCAAACGTCCTGGATGGCAGGTGTCGTTGCGATTGAAACCATATTTCCCTCAGAACCGTTGTATCGAGCTTTGCCACGGGTGCATAATGGTGTACCCGGTGCAATTGTGTTTAGCATACTCGCTATTTTTTATGGGGTTCTTCTGAGCCAAGGCTTTGCCACGGCTCTGATTGCGGCCATTACGGTGGGGACGGGCGTTGTCGCGATTTCCGGTGCGGTCGCCGGAACCCTGTGTGGGGCAAAGGGCCTAGAAGCAGTGGGGACGGGAATTTGGCGATCATTCGCTGCCTTGAATTGGGCCTTGACGGGTTCAATGACTGCGGCGTTGAGCTTGCTGCTGACCCGGTTGAGTCCTTGGGCGTTGGTGGTCAGCCTTTTAGAAGGGTTGGCAGGGCTTGGCGTAATTGCCTTTGCCTTCAGTGTGTTTCAGGCGGCGGATACGGCACCCGTGGCTATGATGTGGCCGGCTTGGCCGCTCACGATTGTGGTGGTTGGGATCATCTTTCTATCGGGGCTTTATGCGGGATGGAGAGCGCTCAAGGAAGACCTTGCCTTTATGGGGATTCGGCGAGTGGCGATCGCCCTTTTCGTCTTCAAAGGAACACGCTTTTGCGACGCGGATTTGACAGAAGCTGATTTTACCCAAGCTCTTCTCGCTAATACGGACTTTAGAAAAGCAACCCTCCTCCACACCCGTTTCCATCTGTCCCAATATCTTGAACGGGCGAGGGTAGGGAATACCTTGCTGAACGACATCTGCGTTCGCGAGTTGGTAACGACACTCCGAGGCACAAATCGTTCCTACCGAGGTCGAGACTTGAGAGGCGCAAATCTTGCTGGAGCTGATCTGAGCGATACGGATTTCGCCGAAGCCGATCTGAGTCAAGCAACACTAGAAGGTGCCTGTTTAGAGCGGGCCAATCTGACTAAAGCGCAAGCCATTGGGACCAATTTCCGACGGGCTAGTTTAACTGGGGCTTGTTTAGAAGCCTGGAATATCGACAGTACAACGCAGTTGGACGGGATAGTCTGCGAGTTTATTTATTTACGGAACGGATTACAAGAACGGCGTCCGAGCAGCGGCATTTTTGCGCCTGGAGGGTGTGCGAAGCTGTTGCAAGTGGTGTTAGATACGGTGGATTTGATCTTTCAGCATGGCATTGATTGGCAGGCATTTACCCTGACGTTGAATCAAGTGCAGCTTGAGCAAACCGATCAACCGCTTGCCATTCAAAGCATTGAGCATAAAGGCGAGGGGGTTGTTGTCATCCGAGTGGAAGGGGTGGCAGCGGAGCATAAAGCCAAAATACATGCTGACCTCACTCAAGGTTATGCACAAGCACTGAATGCCCTAGAAGACCGTTATCTCGCTCAGTTGCAAAGCAAGGACGAGCAAATTGAGCTGTATTGTCAACACCAAGCGGATTTAAAGGCGTTGATGGGTCTTCTCGCCAACCGATCAGTCCAAATCCCCTCGATGTCCTCAGCCGCAAAAATGGGCAAGCGGGTGATCCTGAAACTCGGTCACGGGACCCTTTCCACGGGATTTCCTGTGACGCTGCAAATTGGGCAAGAAGGCGAACTGCCAGTTGTGGAATGGATGGGGCATCTAGGAGCGGCCCCCGACCTGGTGACCCATGCTCACCAATGGCAGGCTGTGTATCGCCGAGGGATGATGGGCTGTCGGCTGGAGGTGCCAGACACCCAAGTGACCCATGTGAGTCGGCAGGCGTTTTTTCAAGACTGTTATCAGGCCGCAGAACGACTCAAACACCATCTCAATCTATGGCTTGATGGGGAGGGCTTTCGTCCAGCGAAGGAGCAACTGCTCGCACAACTGAACCCATCCGATCCCATTCGTTTTATCGTACAGACGGGTGATCGCGAAGTACAACGGCTTCCTTTGCAGCTTTGGAACTTTTTTGAGCGATATCGGAAGGCTGAACTTGCTTTGGGTACGCCCATCTACGAACAGATTGAACGATCGCCCTCGACTGGGGCTAAAGTCAGAATATTGGCTATTTTGGGTGATTGTACGGGGATTGATGTGGATTGCGATCGCCGTCTTTTAGAACAGTTGCCAGAGGCAGAAGTGACGTTTCTGGTTGAACCTCCTCGGCAATTACTCAACGACCAACTTTGGGCACAGCCTTGGGATATTCTCTTTTTTGCAGGTCATAGCTCCAGTGGTCGCAGTTTTGCAGAGCATTCAGATTATCCCCATGGGCGTATTCAAATCAATCCAACTGAGCAGTTATCTCTGTTTCAGTTAAAACATGCCCTACGAAAGGCCATTGAACAAGGACTTAAGCTCGCCATTTTCAATTCCTGCGATGGCTTAGGACTGGCGATGGACTTGGCCGCTTTGCATATTCCCCAAATGATTGTCATGCGCGAACCTGTTCCCGATCTGGTCGCACAGGAGTTTCTGAAAAATTTCCTTGCTGCTTTCTCAAAGGAGACTTCGTTATATCAATCAGTGCGCGAGGCACGGGAACAACTGCAAGGACTTGAGGATCGGTTTCCTTGCGCGACTTGGTTACCTGTCATCTGTCAAAACCCCGCAGAAGCATCGCTGAACTGGCGAGAGCTACTGGATGCGTAGATCAGTCAGTGTTGACAAAACTTTTTATTCAGATCTTGGAATATTTAAGGTTGCAACTTCGTTGTAGAAAGTAGAACACTCGCTGCTATATCGTGATTCATCATGAGATAGAAGAAGTATTTTTAGTGCAGTAGTGTATAAAATGCTTTATTCTCATGTCTGAATCGTAATGTTATAGATGCAAAATTTAAATCTTAAATTGGAGCCAAGTCATGAAAAATCAAGCGACTAGAATATTTAGCCTTCTACTGTTAGGTAGTGTATTATCTGTTTCGGTATCGACACTAGCTGCACCGAAAGAAGGGCATCGAAAACCAAATCGCCAAAAGTCTACCTTGATTAAGGCTCCAGGAGATCAGATTATTATTAAAGACTTCACTGCATCGAAAGGATGGACTTCTGTCGTCCCAATGAATATCAATGGCGATGATGCAAGCGATCTACTTTCTTATAATTCAAAAACCGGGCGAGCGGTCTCCTCGGTTGCGAGTGGACTGGGCGACCAGACAATCGTTAAAGATCTCATCGCATCGCCGGGATGGACTTCCGTTGTGCCGATGAACCTAAATGGCGATGGGCTAACCGATCTGCTTTCTTATAATTCAACGACTGGAAGGGCAGTCTATTCAATTGCTAGTGGTACAAAAGGCGATCAGATCATCGTTAAAGATGTCCTTGCATCGCCGGGATGGACTTCCGTCGTGCCGATGAACTTGAATACAGATAAGCTAACTGATCTGCTTTCTTATAATTCAAAAACTGGGAGAGCGGTGTATTCAATTGCGAGTGGCGCTGTCGGAAATCAGACAATCGTTAAAGATCTCCTTGCATCGCCGGGATGGACTTCCGTCGTGCCGATGAATTTAAACGGAGACGTCATAACCGATCTTCTTTCTTATAATAAGAAAACGGGCAGGGCTGTGTATTCACTTGGTGCTCTATAGACTCCTGTACTGTCTGTAGTTGAATCAAGAAAATTGTCACTCCTCTCTCTTTTGGAAGAGAGAGGAGATTAGGATCGTGGATTAAATAACCTCCAGAATTAAGCATTGTTCGGTTTGGCAGTGTAATTCCACTTTGGCAGATAAGCATCAAAAACGATTTCCATTGATTCCTTAAACCCCTGGGTTACTTTTCGCCCCGTTTGGTACACCTTATCTAACACCGTAGCCAAGACCTTCAGCCCCGTTTTAGTTTTGGCCATACCCATCAAATCCTTAACGGTCTCCACCGAATCAAAAATGACACCTTCACAAACCCTTGTCAGATGAGGGAACAGACGATGCTCAATGGGATTGTATTTCGAGGTATACGGCGGATAGTGAGCAATGCGAATCTCAATGCCTAATGCATTGACCAATGCCTGTAAATCTTGCTTAAACAGATAGTGGCGTGAACTGTTAGAGCCCCCCCCATCACAGAGAATCAGAATAGAACTGGCCTTCGGGTATTGAAGGCAACCGTAATGATTCCACCAGTAACGAATCGAATCACAAGCAAACTCCCCCGTGTCATGACTGGTGCCAATCTGGACATAGCCAATGTTCAGATTCAGGTCATACAATCCATGGGGAATGGCGACCCCTTCTGCCAGAAAGGGCCAATCATGGTCAAACACCTCAATCCCCTGCTGAGTATACAAACGACCCGCTCGATAAAGTAGTCCAATCAACTCTTTTTTTTTGTGTCCATGCTCAAGACCGGATTACACGCGTCTTGATAGGTTTTTCTCAGGTTCCCGATGTTTTCAAACTGCTCGTTACGATGGGCGGTTTCTCCTGTAGAAAGACGTTTCTGAGCTTTGCGCTTGCGATAATCATGCTTTTTAAGCAACTGGTCAACGAGGGTAACGCTGATGGCTTTTCCATCGACTTCGATCAACTGAGCAATCTCTTGTCGGTTCAGATTTGTCCATTTCTGTCCCTCATCCATGGGCGACCCTGCGGTGTGCTCCTCTAGCACCTCAAGAAACGCTTCATCGAGTCCTTCGACTGTCTCAAAGGCTGATTTGCGTCCCCCACCTTTTGCCCGAATCCCCTCCTGATTCATGGCCACTTCATCCTCTAACTCCGATAGCCCCAATCGAATAGTGTAATAATCACACCCAAACAG
>JBAVRC010000188.1:0-12498 GCA_049694615.1 Thermosynechococcaceae cyanobacterium
GCTGAATCGCATCTTTTCCAATGAAATTGCACCCATCGTCTGGGTACGTCGTTTGGGATTACAGGTGATGGGTCACCTCCCAATCTTTAAGGTGACGGTTTTACGCTTTATGGCAGGGCTTTAGATCCCTAGTGCAGCGGACGGTTGAGAGATCTTGGTGGGGATGCAAAAGTGATCTACTGCCGCTGACCAGGAACGTTATACGGCTTCGGGGATCGGTGTAGATCGTGTTGGTTATTGATTTGCGGCTGATTCACTGACGGTCTGAGCGTTCCTAGATCTCACTAATAAGCCATGCTTAGGTGCAAAAATCATTGCCACTAAAAATAATAAGGTTTGAAGTACGACAATACAGCCTCCAGTTGAGCCATCAATGTGATAGCTGATATAAGTACCTATGACGCTGGAAAAAACACCAGAAGCCATCGCAATCAGGACCATTTGATCAAAGCGATCGCTCAATAAATAAGCCGTTGCACCTGGCGTGACCAACATTGCCACGACTAAAATAATACCTACTGTTTGAAGTCCGGCAACAGCCGTGAGCGAGAGTAAAGACAACAGAACGTAATAAAGAAATGTGATATTCAAACCGATTGATCGAGCATGAGTCGAGTCAAAACAAAACAGAATTAAATCTTTACGTAAAATTGCTAACGTGATTAAAGTGATGACGCTAATCACAATAGTTTGAATAATATCGCCATCCGAGATTCCCAAAACATTGCCAAACAAAATATGCGTTAAATCAATCGAACTTTTAACTTTGGATACCAAGACTAATCCCAGCGCAAAGAAGCCAGTAAAGACTAAGCCAATCACCGTATCTTCTTTAACGCGAGTTTTTGATTTAATGAACCCGATCGCGATCACGGAACCCACTCCAAACACAAACGCACCCACCGCCAAGGGAATATTCAGCACATAGGAAATTACGACCCCCGGCATCACCGCATGGGAAACCGCATCGCCCATCAACGCCCAACCTTTCAACGTCATATAGCAAGACAGCGCCGAACAAACAAGCCCCACCAACGCGCTGACTAAAATCGCCTTGAGCATGAATTCATGCTGTAACGGTGCGGCAAACCACTGAACTAAGTCCATTAGCGAGACTCCTGATTAATTTTATTTTTAGCGGAAGAAAAATCACCCACCGAACCGCCAAAGGTACGAGATAGATTTTCCTCGGTAAACACCTCAGAGGTTGCGCCATAAGCCAAAATACTGCGATTAATCAAGACGACCTGATCGCAAAATGTCGTAATTGACGCTAAATCATGGGTTGAGATCAGAATCGTATGTCCGGCTTGACTGAGTTCTATTAGCAGATTGATCATCATTTTCTCGGTTTTGATATCAACCCCAGCAAACGGTTCATCTAATAGTAAAACTGTCCCCTGCTGCGCTAACGCCCGCGCAAAAAAAGTACGTTTTTTCTGTCCACCAGATAGCTCACCGATTTGGCGATCGCGCATTGGCCACATCTCTACACGCTCTAAACTGTCTCTAACAGCTTTTTTGTCAAGCGATCGCGGCATTCGCAACAGATTCATATAGCCATAGCGTCCCATCATCACCACATCGTAAACACTCACCGGAAAATTCCAGTCCACCTCCTCCGACTGAGGGACATAGGCCACCAAATTATTTTTTTGTACCCGCCGAATGGGTAATCCATTGATCAGAATTTTTCCGCTGACTGGTTTAAGAAATCCCATGATAGCTTTGAACAAAGTGGACTTTCCCGCTCCATTCATCCCGACTAATCCACAAACTGTTCCTGATTTGAGTCGTAGCGAGGCGCTGTGCAATGCCACTTTGCCATTATAGGCAACCGTCACATTTTCAATGTCAATGCTGATGGTGTTCATGATCTAATTTTCTCTATTTACCCTGTAAACCTTTGATTAACGTATTGACGTTGTATTCTAAAAGTTTGAGATAGGTTGATGCGGGGCCATCGGCAGTCGATAAAGAATCGACATAAAACACACCTGAAAATTTTGCACCTGATTCCTTGGCCACCTGACGTTGAGCTTCGTCACTGACGGTGCTCTCGCAAAATACAGCGGGAATCTGATTGGTCTTGACGATATTAATCACTTTTTCCACTTGCTTTGGTGTGGACTGCTGTTCGGCATTGACTGCCCAAAGATAGACTTCCTTCAAACCATAGTCGCGGGCAATGTAGGAGAAAGCGCCTTCGCAACTGACGATGTAGCGTTTATCGGCGGGAACCACTGCGATCGCTTGCTTCAGTTTTTCATTGATCGCCCGAATCTGTTCGCTGTAGGTTTTTGCATTTGCGTTATAGGTCGCGGCATTCGCTGGATCAAGATTTCCCAATGCCTTACGAATATTTTCAACGTAAATCACAGCATTTTTAGGCGACATCCAAGCATGGGGATTGGGCTTCCCTTGATAGGCATCCTCCGCAATATTAACGGGTTGAAATCCCTCACTCAGCGTCACATGAGGAACCTTGGGAAAGCTATTGTAGAAGCGATCTGCCCAGCGTTCTAAGTTCAACCCGTTATCTAAAATCAAATCAGCATCCTTACCCCGGACTAAGTCACTAGGCGTGGGTTCATAGCCATGAATTTCAGCACCTGGTTTAGTAATTGATGCGACGATTGCCTTGTCTCCCGCTACGTTTTGCACCATGTCTGCCAAAACGGTAAACGTGGTGAGAATAACTTTTTTGTCTTTTCGAGCAGGAGTAGTAGCAGTGATAGGGCTAGACGCTTCACGCTGCTGAGTTGGAGTTGTGGGGGTACACCCACCGAGCCAAACACATACCAGTAGACCCATCAGCCCAAGTGGATAAGGCTTGACGACTTGAAACCGTTTGCTACTGAAGGATGCTTGACTCATGGTCAATTTTCATAATCCTTTCATTTTCTAGCAAGATACCATAAATCCAAGAAATTATGAAAGAATTATGAGAAGCAAGGGTTCGTGATCGTGTCAGCCGTATAAGAACCTGATTGGAGTGGACTGACCAATTGGGTCGATGATGTAGCAACGGTTGCTCGCAGCCGCTCAATCGGAACGTTAAGACGCATTGAGGTGTTGACTCAAGAGGGTTTCCACGAAACCATATAATTCGTCTTCGCGCTGATCTTGGAGCACCCTGGTTTTGAAGTCGAGTAACCCTTGCGCCAATGGCTCAGCCGCCCCTCGGTAAGTTGCATTGGCGGACAGAAAATCCGTAAAGACGGTGCGTTCGATATCTTGCCGAGACGGCAGTTCGGAGTCTTCGTCAATATAGGACTGGAATTCGCGACTGCTCACGTCGTATTTCAACAAAAAAATCAAGGCGTCGCTGATCTCCTGGAGCCGCGATCGCAGGGCACGAATATCCAACTCGGCACGGTCGAAGCCAATACTGCCGCAAATCCGCAGTTCCGCGATCGCCGCCTGGGTTCGACCTTTTTTAGCCGCCTTTTGGACAACTGCGATCGCCGCTTGTTCCAGTTCAGCGGAGGTTTGGTCGGGCTGAGCCTGCACCATCAGCCGCACAATATCCCGTTGCCGATAATCCTGTTTCAGGTCAGCTTGAATGCCCTCGGCAGTTAACTCCACCAGGTAGACCCCACGGGGATTTTGCGCCTGATTTTCCACAATACTATTGGCTTCAATGGATCCTGGATTAAAAATCCAACCCTCGGCGGTGTAGTTGCGATGAATATGGCCCAAGGCCAAGTAATCCACCCCCGCTTCTTTTAAGGGGGCAAAGTCCTGATAGCGCAGCGCCCCACTATAGCGGGCGATATGTCCCTCCAACCCGTGATGAAACATCATCACCGTGAAGGCGGGACCGGGGGGCAGTTGGGCAATCTCCTGGGCCAGCTTTTGGATGGCTTGGGGAGCCGCAGCCCCATACCAGCGGGAGCCAATGACGCGCACTCCGCAGGGCAGGTCAATATAACCGCCACATTTCTCATCTTCGGACCAGGGGTCGAGGGTTTCGGCTTCGCTGGGTTCCAGGAGTTTTAGGGCACCCCAACTGCACAGGTAACGGAGCCAACTGGTTTGGGTGCCGTAGGGGCGATAGTCGTGGTTGCCTTCAATGGCGAGGACCGGAATTCCGGCTTCCCGCAGTTGATTAAGACACAGTTGGGCTTGGTTGAGGGTGGCGGGTAACACCTGGCGCTGCTCAAATAAGTCTCCGGCGATCAACACAAAATCCACAGGCGGGTTAAAGGCATAGCGTTGGATAGCATCCTGCAAGGCGTAGAAAAAATCCTTGGTGCGTTCGGGGGAGTCGTATTTGGTAAAACCCAGGTGAATATCGGCTAAATGCAAAAAACGAGGCATAGGGGTGCGCACTCAGATAGTTGAGCTGACATTAAACCAAAGAAACTTCTTCTTGTAGCAACCCACAGGCGATCGCCTCAAACCCGGCTGCTTTTAGGGCATTGACCGTAGCGGTTTCGTCCTGCACCCGGAATTGGACGCCTAAGCGCACCAGTTGACTTTGTTGTTGCCCCTTAATTTTGGCCACCACCGCCACCTTGCTGCGATCGCCCTCTCCCGTTTGCGATCGCAGGACTTCTTTCAACTGTTGTTGGCGTTGAATATTGGCGGCATCTTGGGCCGGAATTTCTACCATCACAAAGCGCACGGCTTCGATGGGTTCAGCATCTTCAATAATGAATTGAGTCCGTTCGTCGCGGCGATCCACCTTGCCCCACACCATGAGGCGACTATCGGCCACGATATGGGTGCCAATACGCTCGTAACTTTTGGGAAACACCACCGCTTCCGCCTTGCCCGTCAAGTCTTCCAGTTGCACAATCGCCATGCGATCGCCTTTTTTAGTGACGATAGGTTTGACTTCGGTGAGCAGAACAATGGCACTGAGGGTGACATTATCGGATTGGGTGTCGAGGTTGGCGAGGCTGATGGGGGCCATTAACCGAGCCGGTTTTTCCACTTCTCGCAGAGGATGATTGGAAATATAAAATCCCAGTAAATCTTTTTCCAGGCGCAGTTTTTCGGCTTCCGGGAAATCAGCCACGGGGTCTGCTTTGGGGGCTGAGTCGAGGGCCATCGGTTGGGCAGTGGTGTCGCCGCCGCCGCCCATGAGGTCGAAGAGGTTCCCTTGACCAATGGCGCGATCGCGAGCACGGGACTGTGCCCAGTCGAGGATAACCTCAAGATCGTGAATGAGTTGGTTGCGGTTGGGGTCGAGACAGTCCATGGCCCCGCATTGAATCAGGGCTTCCAGGGCACGACGGTTGACCACGCGGGGGTCGATGCGATCGCACAGATCGGCCAAGGACTGAAAGGGGCCAGATGCGTCCCGGTTGGCCAAGAGATTTTCGATCGCGGCTTGCCCAACATTCCGCACCGCTGATAGGCCAAACACAATGTTATTGCCCAGGGGGGTAAAGTCCACACCAGAGAGGTTCAGGTTGGGCGGCTCCACCTGAATGCCCATGTTGACGCAAGTGGTGATGTATTTGGGGATTTTGTCCTGATCGCCGCTGTTGGCAGACAGGAGTGCGGCCATGTACTCGACGGGGTAGTTGGCCTTGAGATAGGCGGTTTGGTAGGTGACGTACCCGTAGGCAGTGGAGTGGGATTTATTGAAACAGTTGGAGGCCACCACCCCAGACTGAATCAGGAAGTTGTGGTCTTGGGCAAGACCCAGGTCATAGACGGGCTGGATGCCAAGGGCACGACGGCGCAAAATTTTAACCACAACAACGCTCTCCTTTGCAGAGTTGACTTTGAGTCAATTGCATTCTACCTCGCCCCATAACGTGGATGATTGGGATCTTTGCAACAACAGGATCTTTCGTCTATTCGGTGTCGGAACTCAGTGAGGTCGTTGATTACTACTTCCATATCACTACCCAATTTTCGATTGGCTGAAAATGAACATTAAACCGGAGTTGGTATAGTATCTATCTAGCAAAGTTTGGCGGTGGTTGAGCCGATTGCTCAAATTCTTTGGACTCCATGAGCCATGAACATGAAGTAGTTTTGCAGCAGTTGCTCAGGGTGATCGCCTTATCCTCTGGCGAGTTTGCCCTATTGTTGGCGCGGTGTAATTCGGCGGTGGTGCGCGATCGCCTGATTGAAGCATTGCGATCGCGATTAGGAACGGGGCTATTCGTTTGGACGGCGACCCCGGAGATGGGCGCGGTGAATGTGGTGGACGGGTTGGCGGCGGCTCCGGCGGGAACCCAGGCGGCTTGTGTGACGGGGTTGGAGTCTTCGCCGCTGTTGAATGACATTTTAGCGATCGCCAATAATGCCAGAGAGGAATTCCGTAAGCGGTTGGCGTTTCCGGTGGTGGTGTGGGTGACAGATGAGGTGGAAGTGCAACTGCGACGGCGATCGCCGGATTTGGCCAGTTGGGCGGCTCCCCCGTTTGTGTTTGCGTTGGATCAGGGGGAGTTGCAGGCCATTCTGGAGCGTGAGACGGCAGATGTACTGGACTGGGCGTTTTTGCCGGAGGGGAAACCTGGGGTTGCACAGGAGTTGTTGGGGGCTTGGCAGGAATGGCAACAGAGCGAGGCTGAACTTGCGCCGGAGTTGGAGGCGCGGGTGGCGCTGGCCTTTGGGATGGAGGCGGGGAGTGCTGAGGCGGCACGGGAGGCGTTGGAGCGATGTTTGACGCGGGTAGAGACGGGGGTTTTGGCGGCGGCGGCGCGGTATCGATTGGGGTTGTGGTGGGAGCAGCAGGGCAAGCTGAATCGGGCAGCGTTTTTGGACTGCTGCGATCGCGCCTGTGAGTATTTGCAGCAGGCTTGGGCTGATCCGGCGGGGAAGCATCCGAATGTTGCGTTGGCGTTGGGTGGGGTGTTGTTGGCTTTAGCGTTGCCTGAATCGGCGGGGTCGGAGCGCTGGGAGGCTTTGGCTGGGTTTGCGGATCAGTTGGAGAGGTTGCCAGGGTTTGCGGGTGGGTTACGGGCGGAGGTGGCGCTGGCCCGACTGGATTTTGCGACGGCGCGGCGGGAGGCAGAACGGGCCTTACAGACGGACGATCGCGATCGCACGGGGCTATATCTTCTCTCTTTGGGACGATCGCTACTGAGTCTCAATCAAGCCCAGGCGGCGATCGCCCCGCTGGAGCAGGCGAAGGCTTTGGTGGTGCCGGAGGTTGACCCGGATTTGCATATTCGGGTGTTGCGGGCGTTGCATGGGGCGTATACGGCGGCGAAGGATTATCGACGGGCGTTTGCGGTGAAGTGCGATCGCGCGGCGGTGGAGACGCAGTATGGGTTCCGGGCGTTTATGGGGGCGGGGCGTTTGCGTCCGCAGCGTCGGGTGGGGGCGTTGGGTGAGGCGACGACGGAGGAGATTGCGGCATCGGGGAGACGGACAGATATTGATGCGCTGGTGGAGCGGGTGAAGCGGAATGATTGTCGGTTGACGGTGGTGCATGGGCCGTCGGGGGTGGGCAAAAGTTCGCTGATTCAGGCGGGGTTGGTGCCTGCCCTGCGGAAGGTGATTTATCAGGCGCGATCAGTAGTTCCGGTTGTGATTGAGCATTATGAAGATTGGCAAAGTGAATTAGCGCAAAAATTACAAGCGACCCTCCCACAAGCCAATTCATCTCAAAGTCCCCCAAAATTGGGGGATTTAGGGCTTGCCGTGAGCGGAGCCGAACGGGGCCAGCGGAATGCCGTAACACCCACCGACCTCCTGAATCAACTGCGCGAAAACGATCGTCGCAACCTCATCACGGTCCTAATCTTCGACCAATTCGAGGAGTTTTTCTTCAAGCATCCCGATGTGCCGGGGCGACGGCAATTCTACGACTTTCTGCGCGAAAGTCTGAATGTGACCAATGTCTGGGTGTTTCTGTCTTTGCGGGAGGATTATGTTCATTACTTGCTGGAGTGCGATCGCCTTGCGAACCTCACCCTGATCAATAACGACATCCTGAATAAAAATGTGCGCTACTATCTGGGGAATTTTTCCCAGGAGCGGGCGAAGGCGGTGATTCGGGAGTTGACGGAGAAGTCGCCCTATTGGTTGGAGGAGGGGTTAATTGACCGATGGGTGGCGGATTTGGCGGCGGAGTGGGGGGAGGTGCGGCCCATTGAGTTGCAGGTGGTGGGCGCACAGATGGTGCAGGGAGAGGAGAAGGTTTTGACGTTGGCGGCCTATGAGGCGTTGGGGGAAAGGCCGAAGCAGGCGTTGGTGGAGCGGTGGCTGACGGAGGTGGTGCGCGATTGCGGCCAGGAGAATGAGGAGTTGGCGCAGCGGGTGTTGTTTGCGTTGACGGAGGAACCGGAGAAGCGACCTGAAAAAACCAAAACGGAGTTGGCGCGGGAGGTAAGGGTACAAGGTACTGAGTTGACACCGGAAGAACAAGAATTTGCGGTACAGGGCGATTTGGATTTTGTGGTAACGGTGCCTGTGGGGGCAGGGTTGGCGTTTGAAATACCCTCAACGGTGGAAGCAAGCTATCAGTTGATTCATGATTACCTGGTGCCGCCGATTCGACGGCAGTTTGGCGATCAGCTAGCACAGCAATTGGCAGAGGAACGGCAAAAGCGCAAGGATGCAGAACAGGAACGGGATGAGGTTCTGGAACAAAGGCTAGCGGATGAGAAGCGTAGTAACCAACGGTTGCGGCGCGTGTTGATGGGGACGGCAGTGTTGGCGGTGGGCGCGATCATAGCTGGAGGGGTTGCCACCTGGCAGAAACAGATTGCCGATGAGAATACGCTAAATTCCAGGGCCGTGGTCGATAGCCTGATTTGGAAAGGGCTGATGGATGACAATGTATATAGCTTAGAGGCGCAAGTTACTTCGCTAGAAAAGAGTAAAGAATGGCAGGGAAAACTCTCGAACCTTCATGGCGATAACCGTCTGGAATTATTGGCTACTCTCCAACGCGCCGCAATGATTCCTAAGGAGAAAAATCGTTTTATCGGGCACCAGTCTTCCGTCTTAAGCGTGGCGTTTTCACCCGATGGCCAGCGCATCCTCACCGGGAGTGGGGATAACACGGCGAAACTGTGGACCCTGGACGGGCGTTTGCTCCAGACCTTCACCGGGCACCAGGATTCCGTCTCTAGCGTGGCGTTTTCACCCGATGGCCAGCGCATCCTCACCGGGAGTGTGGATAAAACGGCGAAACTCTGGGATCTCCATCTAGAGCATTACTTATCATTGACTTGTGCCCATTTGCATGATTTTGCCCAGGGTAGCCGCAATCCCAACTTACCGGAAGACAGTCGTCAATTACGGGAACGTGCTCGTCGCGCTTGCGAAGGGGTTCCCCTCAAATATTAAACCGTTAAATCCTTCGTAATTCAGGAGGTAGAGGTATAAAAGTCCGTGACGTACTCAAACGATTAGAAGCCGATGGTTGGTATCAAATCCGAATGCGTAGTAGCCATCGAATCCTTGTCCATCAGACAAAATCAGGGATCGTCGTTGTTCCAGGAAAACCAGGAGACGACATTCCCAAAGGAACATTAGCATCGATTTGGAAACAGGCTCAATTGGAGAATTGAATATGAAAGGATATGCAGTTATTTACGAACAAGGTGAAACAAACTGGGGAGCCATAGTTCCCGACTTACCAGGCTGTGTAAGCATTGGTGACACCTTTGAAGAGATTCAGGACAATATAAAAGAAGCCATAGAACTTTATCTTGAAGTTTTGCAAGAGCGTGGTGAAACAATTCCAGAACCAACGACAAAAGTTGGCCTAGTTGAACTATCCCGCTGAATCTCCACCGCAGGCTCTACCTGATAAATAACGCATCAAGATGCTATTCTCTTATGCCGTAGGAAACACATGATCTTTTTCAAGAAAAATTTTTAATCCTCTAGAAAAGCCTGAGCCGTCAAAATCTTTATATTTCCAAAGGGATTCAACACCAACAAATCATCATCACCCGTAACAATACAGTCTGCCTTGCCGCTCACCGCCAACTCTAAATACTGATTATCCTTCGGATCCCTGCATTCAAAAATTTGTGCCGTAACATCAACAAATTGAACAGTCTCGGCTAAATCTTGAAGAAATTCAATCCGCTGGGATGGCAGAAGATACTTGTCAAACTTGGGACGCAGTAACACTCTTTCCAATTCATCAAACGTTGAATCGGACATTAGCACCACGCCTGTTGCTTGAGCCTTTTTCAGAGCTTTCCGGGGGTTACCTTGCCTGAACAACAATGCGCTGATGAGAACATTAGCGTCTAAGACGAACCGTTGTTCATTGATCGTCATTCAAAATCGACTCCAAAATCTCAGGCGTTAAACCCCTCGCTTGGGCTTTCTCGCTAATATCGTCCATCGTCCGGTTCAACTTGGCGATCGCAGCCTCTTGATTCAGTCGCAACCTCATCATAACTGACAGCCTTGCTGCAATTTGTGCTTGCTCCTCCTCCGTAGCCCTCCGGTACGTCTCCGCCACATCCAGCGGAACCTTGAGAACAATCTCCTCCGTGTTCATCGTACGCCTCCAGACCCTGACACCCCAATCATAACGCTAGGATTCCCCTCCCAAATACAGCCCCCTACGATAGCCTCAGCCCTAGCACACTCCAACACATCTAAATAGGAATTCAAATTGCAATCAGCGTTTATCCTTAAAATTAATCCAGTCTTTTCAACAGCAACAGGCAACCCCCATGCCCCTCGATCCCATCAAATTCTTCAAAGCCTGCAATCCCGGCAAAACCCTTGTCCTAGCCAACGAGGGCGATCGCCGTCTCTACATCGACTTCACCACCGCCCGCAGCAGCAAACCCACCGCCACCAGCCTCACCCACGAACTCTACCGCACCATCACCCGCAGCGACGATCGCAGCTACCACCTCTTCACCGGACACATCGGCTGCGGCAAATCCACCGAACTCCGCAAACTGCAATACGACCTCGAACAACAGGGCTACCACGTCGTCTACCTCGACTCCAGCGAAGACCTCGTGATGACCGACGTAGACATCTCCGACCTCCTCCTCACCGTCGCCCGTCAAGTCAGCAAAAGCCTCGCGATCGCCAACATCCATCTCGAACCCACCGGATTCCAAGGCGTCCTCAACAAAGCCTGGACCATCCTCCAAAGCGAATTCGATCTCGCTGGTGAAGCCAAAATCCCTGGCATCGGCACCGTCTCCGCCAAAACCTCCGGCGAAGCTGCCATCGACTTCGGCCTCGGCAAACTCAGCGCCAAACTCCGCAGTAGCCCCGACGCCCGCGCCCGCCTGCGCCAACACCTCGAACCCCAAACCGACAACCTCATCGAACTCATCAACCAAGAACTCCTCCAACCCGCCACCCAAGCCCTTCAAGCCCAAGGCAAACAAGGACTAGTCGTCATCATCGATAGCCTCGATCGCCTGGAAAACACTCAAGACCGCAACCAAGCCGAGTACATCTTCGTCACCCGTGGCGAAAAACTACGGCAATTTGCCTGCCACGTCGTCTATACCCTGCCCCTCGTCCTCACCTTCTCCAACAGCATCGGTCCCCTGCGCGATCGCTTTGGCAGCGACCCCAAAGTCCTCCCCATGGTCCGCATCCAAAACCGGGACGGCATCCGCCACGAAGACGGCATCGCCCTCCTGCGTCAACTGATCCTCGCCCGCGCCTTCCCCGACCTGCCCGCCCCAGACCGCGATCCACACCTCGCAGAAATCTTTGATGCACCAGGAACCTGCGATCGCCTCTGTACCATCAGCGGTGGCCACATTCGCAATCTCCTCGTCCTCCTCTACGGATGCCTACAAAAACAAGACCCACCCATCGATCGCGACACCCTCGAAGACGTGATCACCCTCCAGCGCGACTCCCTCATCAAAGCCATCCACACCCAAGAATGGGAACTCCTGCGCCAAGTCAACGCCCAAAAAGCCGTCATCGGCGAAGAAGGCTACCAAATCCTCCTCCGCAGCCTCTTTGTCTTTGAGTATCGCGACGAACAAGGCACCTGGTTCGGCCTCAACCCCATCCTCGCCGAAGCCCAACAACTAACCAACGGGTAACGTCAACTGTGCGATCGCTTGCACCCTGAAAGCATCGTCTGAACCGCTTGATACACTAAACCTAGCGTTGTGAAATCATTCAATGACTCTCGCCAAAGCCACCTTAACTCTGACGGAATTTCTGGATCTCCCTGAAACCGAACCAGCCAGCGAATATATCGACGGAGAGATTCTGCAAAAACCCATGCCCAAAGGTAAACATAGTCATCTACAACTGAGTCTCTCTCTTGCCATTAATCAAGCCGCATCCAACGCGAGAATTGCCTATGCTTGGCCCGAATTACGCTGTAGTTTTGGCGATCGCTCCATTGTTCCAGATATTGCAGTGTTTGAATGGGAGCATATCCCGTTTGATACAGACGGCGAAGTTCCCAATGATTTTTTTATTCCGCCCGACTGGCTCATTGAAATTCTTTCCCCCGACCAAAGCCCGAATCGAGTCACCAACAAAATTCTGCATAGTCTGAAACACGGCACTCAACTGGGATGGATAATGGACCCATCCGATCGCTCCATTCTGGTC
>JBAVRC010000189.1:0-2028 GCA_049694615.1 Thermosynechococcaceae cyanobacterium
GTTCTGCATCGTAGGGAGACACCACAATGGGCGGACGTTGCATAATGCCATTTAAGTGGCGAATCTGCTGCGCTCGATTGCCCATGAAATTCCCGGCATGTTCTGCTGCTTTTTCCTTGGCCCAATAGGGGTCGTAAAGGGCTTTATCGCTTAACCCTAGCCCTTTCCCCGTAATTTTGTGGTACTTGATGCCCACGTTTTTGCGTTGACCGTTGGGCATGATGTAGGGCTTGATATACTCGTAGTCGGCTTCCCAACCCAAATCTTTATAAAATTCGCGGTATTCTGCTGCGCCGGGATACCCGACTTCTGAGGACCAGACCTGCTGCGAGGATTCATGATCTCGCCCAAAAGCCGCCACCCCCGTTTCCGTAAAGATGGGTGCATAGGCTCCGAAGCGCGGTCGGGGTCTTCCGTACAGTAATCCATGTCCATCCGTCAGAAAGTAGCGCAGACCCACATCGGCCAGCATCCTCTCCAGACCTTCGTAGTAGGCACATTCTGGCAACCAAATGCCCTTGGGCGATCGCCCGAAATGCTCCTCGTAGCTTTCGCAGGCCACCTTGAGCTGTGCCCAAACCGCCTGGGGATACATTTTCATCAGCGGTAAATAGCCGTGGGTGGCCCCGCAGGTCATGATTTCCAGGTTGTTGCTGTCAATATATTGTTTGAAGGCTCCGACAAGATTGCGATCGAGATCTTCCCAGGTAGCCCTAATTTTGCCAAACTCTTCGACGTAGTATTCGGCCAGATACTTGAGATGCCCGTTGAAGGTATTCCGCTCCACTTCTAGGGTGGCCAGCTCTTCCAACTGGGCTAAATAGTCGTCGTAGCGGTCCTGTAAGAGCGGATCGCTGAGCATGGACACCAAAGGCGGTGTCATACTCATGGTCAGCTTAAAGTCAATTCCATCGCGCTTCAGCCCTTCAAAAACCTGGAGTAAGGGCACATAGGTCTCTGTAATGGCTTCATAGAGCCACTCTTCTTCCAAAACGTAGTCGCTTTCCGGGTGTCTGACAAACGGAAGATGGGCATGTAAAACCAGTGCAAGATAGCCGATGGTCATAGGGCTGCTTTAACCAATTGAGGTTGATCGATAGTGGAAACAGTGTCGAAATGATCCCTGCGTTATAATGCTCTATTGTGCCAGAGCGCGTCCTACGAGACATGAAAAAATTGGCGCGCTACAATAATCAGCCTAACAATTTCATTTGCCGCTACCGCGAGGGTCTCGAAGGCACATTGTTGCTCTGGGCCACAGCGAAGCGTGCAGGGCTGGCTAATCCTTCAACACGACTGTGCCATCGCATCAGCACTCTGGCTAGGCGCTGGGAACTGTGACGAACCAGATAGGTCTTCGGATCTTCATCCATAATATTGGCCAAAATGACACGACATCCTAAACGGAGCAGTTCGTCGCGGTCGATGATCACCGGATGGGAATTTTCTTGGGCGTAGTGTTCTAAGGCGATCTGAGACGGTGCTCTCTTTTGCACCAAGACTGCATCGAAAATCCGGCGACCCGCAGCCCGATCAATGGCTTTGATGTGGTCCGAGACGCGATAGCCTGTGGTTTCGCCCGGTTGGCTCATAATGTTGCAAACATAAATCCGGGGAATATCTTTGCGCTGGGCGATCGCCTTGGCGATATCGGGGACCAGCAGATTCGGAATCACGCTGGTGTATAAACTACCCGGTCCCAAAATGATCAAATCGGCTTCGGCGATCGCCACTAAAACACTGGGCAATGCAGGCGGACGAGAGGGCATACAGCCAATGTTGACAATTTGGCCCCCGGCTGCACTAATGCGCGATTCCCCTTCAATGCGCTGTCCATCCTCCAATTCTGCCCACAGCCGCACATCGCTTAGGGTGGCGGGCAAGACCTGTCCCCGCACGGCTAACACCTGGGAACTGGTGGCGATCGCCTGTTCCCACCCATCGGTAATCTCGCTCATGGCCGACAAAAACAGATTGCCGAAGCTATGGCCAGCTAATCCATCCCCAGTGCGGAACCGATATTGAAAC
>JBAVRC010000190.1:0-3401 GCA_049694615.1 Thermosynechococcaceae cyanobacterium
AAGCTTGAGGATAACCCTCCTCCAGCAGCCTAATTTCAGCCTCACAGAGCGCCCGAATCTCCTGTTCCGTATTGGTTCTAACCAGTTCATCAACAAACCAACCAATCAGCCCATCCAAGTCATCAGAAGAGAGGCGAATATGATCGCCGTTGTGGATGCGATCGCGAAAGCGACTAATAATCTCAGCCCGTCCAAAGACCGTCATAACGCCAAAACCGGAGACCCCTACGAACTTGAACTGTATAAACCACCCTAATTGTATAAGCCCTAAACGCCTAAAATCGGGAACAAAAGCCCCATCAACCACGACCCAACCGGAAAGCGTAGGTAGTGCGATCGCCCCATAGCAGGAGCCACATCATGCAACACAAAGCCATCGTCATAATGATTGCGTTAGGGATAGTGGGAATACCTGTGATCGCACGAGGGGAATTCGTGCAAGTTCTGAAGCAGACCGGAGAAGGGATTGAAAAGCCCCTGTCGAAAGCCGGACATGACGCCAAAGACACCCTATCGAGTGTCGGACATGATGCCAAAGATACCCTCGGCAAAACCGGGAACGACGCCAAAAACACCCTCGAAAAAGCCGGGAGAGTTCCCTACAACGCCCTGAAGAAATTCTTTACTGGAAGCTAAAATAGCCCAAAACCCACTCCAAACAGCCGAAATAGTCAAAAAATCATAAAGATCTGTTCCATCGCGTTCCAAATGTAGTAACGTATGGGCACCAAAGCCAAAAGCCCCAAACATCAAAAGCCGTGAATGATCGCCGCTTCATCCAGTATTTACAGCAAGAGTTAGGGATTACCGAGAGTGCGATCGCCTTAGCGAGTCGGGATCGTAGGGCCAGCGTAACCGAATTGCCCGTAACTCTGTGGCACTGTGGGTTAATCGATTTAGAGCAATTGGCAGACATCTTCGACTGGATCGAAGAAGCAGCTTGACGCTATGCCCATCAAGGCTAGACCGCTCCGGTATAAACCACTCGCCAAAAGATGCCCCCCACCTCATCGGAAATCAGGAGTGCGTCATCCTGGGCGATCGCAAGTCCCACCGGACGCCCCCAAGCCACTGGTTCCAACCAACCCGTCAGAAAATCCTCATAGAAGCCCTTAGACTGACCCATTGCACCGAAAGGCACCCGAACCAGTAGCCCTTCGCCTGAGAGCGATTCCAAGACCCGCGAAACACCACAAAAGCATCATTGCGATAAAGCGCCGGAAACCGCTGCCCCTGGCAAAACACCAAACCAAGGGGAGCCGAATGAGCCTCAAACAACCCATCAGGCACAATCACCCGGCCAAGCGTGATCGCGCAGTCCCATCCAAACAAAATCGGTCAAAGCCGTGTAAAAGGCTTGACTATTGGTTCTCAAAGTGAGAACCTAGAGAAGATGATTGAACCTCGCCTATGCGATTGATCACCAAGCGAAATTTGAATCAGGCGATCGCACCTTATCCAGATGCAGTTGCAGTCATTCAGAGTTGGTCTACAGTTATTAAAGCAAATCATTGGAAGTCCTTGAATGATATCCGAGAAAATTATTCATCTTCAGTAGATGAGGCTTATGGATATACGATTTTCAACATAAAAGGAAATAAGTACCGTTTAATAGTCCGTATCAATTATCAAGCACAAATTATTTATTTTAAGAAATTTATGACACATGCTGAATATAGCAAAATCAACTGGTCAGACGAGAAAGAAGTTAGAAAGAAAATAGAATGAGTTGTTCAGCAATAATAATGGATTAGACTATGGCCATATTGTCAGAAATCAAAATACTTAAAATATTCTAGGCAGAAGAACAATGACTTTAACTATCGAAAAAGCAATTTACGGAAAGCTTCTTGCAGAATCACAGCCCAAGAAGATCAACAATGAACATGAGTATGATAATGCCCTTGAAATTGTTGATATACTTATGTCGAGGGATGATTTGACACCTGAAGAGATAGAGTTGTTGCAGGTTTGGGCAATCCTGATTGAAGATTATGAAGAGCAAAACCACCCTATACCTGAAGCAACACCCCATGAAGTTCTTGTCCATCTGATGGAAGTTAAAGAAGTCCGGCAGGTTGACTTAATCGGAATCTTAGGTTCAAAAGGAGTCGTTTCTGAAGTCGTGCATGGGAAGCGTTCAATTAGTAAAACACAGGCAAAAGCACTGGGAGAGTTTTTCAAGGTAAACCCCAGCCTATTTATTTGATTTCAATAGGGTGATTTATCTCACGCGATCTGTCACCCCGTCTCACGCTATTTGGCCAACGTGCCTAGCCACTACTGAGCTGTCGCTGTTTTAGTTTTGGTCTTAGGCGATCGCTTTCGAGGAGCATTAGCCGCTGCACCCCCCGCCGTGGCCTTAGGCTTGGGGGACTGTGGAGCCGCCGCTACCGGATTTACCGGAATGACCTGCACCACCGGAACATCAGGCACCGGAGCCAGCACTAGGGGCAGCGCATCGGTCAGCCAGCCCTGAACCGGTGCGATTCGTTCTTATCTAAAATAGCTGTAAAGCTTGTAGGATAAGGCTTCTGAGAGATAACCTCTATGGGTTGAGTTCGCACTTTAATCTCTCTCAGATGACAACTTGATGTTCTTATAGGTGATTGCCTCTGACAAAGACCAGACAGCTAATCCTATCCGCCAGGTATAAGGCGTGAAAGCGTAATCCCCATCTTAACGGTTTAGCGCCAATGGGATGAAGCGGGGTTAAACGGCGGTATCTAGTAGCCTAAACCGGAAACGCCGTCTAGCAAGTGTGCATGGGTAAAGCGTAATGCTTGAACGTATGTCAGAACCATCGTGAAGCTGAACCAGTGAAATCAGGCTGGAGTGAATTTAAGGTTTTGCCTTATGGCAACTCCTGAATCATCACAACACTGGAAACAAAAGTTATCGGCTTTAGGAACCTTTCCTCGGTTCAGAAAGGTTTTTATACCCAAATAAAGCTCGGTGGATAGTACGGCCCTAACCACACAATCAATGGACATCAGGAACGAAGTAACACGACCAGTTTTCACTCTGAACGGTCGAATATTCAGAGCAAGTACTAAACCGAATGGACTGGCGTGCAGGATGGTCTAAAAAGCCAATGTCTGGGGTAATGCTCAGGATATGCAGACGTAGACCCGATAGTACGGAATGAAGACCCTTTATTAAGAGTAAAGACGATGACACACTCAGCAATGGGTAGTGATGAATGGAAAGATATCGACTGGAAACAAATCCAGAAAAATGTCTATCGACTCCAAACCAGAATCTTCAAAGCCAAATGTCGTGGTAATACCCAGCAAGTCCGCAGGCTCCAGAAACTCTTGATGAAGTCCAGATCTGCCAAACTCTTAGCAATCAGAAAAGTCACGCAGGATAATCAAGGGCGTTCAACACCTGGGGTGGAT
>JBAVRC010000191.1:0-1655 GCA_049694615.1 Thermosynechococcaceae cyanobacterium
GATCTATGCCTCGCGTCTAGCCCAAAGAGGCAAACGGTTTCGCGAGAATGTCTTGAGTTTTAACTACCGTCTAGAGCAAAATCTGCACAGGCTGCAAACCGAACTGCAATCCAAAACCTATCGCCCCGGCAGCTATCGAAGCTTTAGAATTTTCGATCCCAAACCGCGTTTAATTTCCGCAGCGCCCTATCGCGATCGCGTGGTGCATCATGCGCTGTGCAATGTCATCGTGCCCCTTATGGAGCGGTCCTTTATCGGCACCAGCTATGCGAATCGGACTGGGTACGGAACCCATCGCGCCCTGCGAAAGTTCACCGAATATGCCCGAACCAGCCGCTATGTCCTGCAATGCGATATCCGTAAATATTTTCCGAGTATTGATCGAACGATCCTCAAAACCATCGTGCTTGGCAAAATTAAATGCGCCGATACCCTGTGGCTGATCGATGCCATCATTGACGGCGGCAACGCGCAAGAACCCGTTCTCGACTATTTCCCCGGCGATGACTTGCTGACCCCGGTACAGCGACCCAAAGGACTTCCCATCGGCAATTTGACCAGCCAATTTCTGGCCAACGTCTACCTCAACCCCTTCGATCATTTTGTGAAAGAACAGCTTGGTTGCGATTACTACCTCAGATACGTGGACGACTTCGCCTTGTTTAGCGATGACAAAAGCCAATTGGCAGAAGCCCGCAACCGGATTGAACCGTATCTTGCAACCCTGCGCTTGACCATCCATCCCATCAAAAGTCAACTGTTCGCCACCCAGTATGGGGCCAATTTTGTCGGTTTTCGGATTTTGCCAGAGCGCATCCGAGTTCGCAACGATAACCTCAGACGAGGCCGACTGCGGCTCAAACGGTTGCAGCGCGACTATCGCCGAGGCCGCATCGCCTTCCCCAAACTCATCCAACGGCTCCGTAGTTGGGAAGCACACCTGATGCATGGCAACACCTATCGGCTTCGCCACACCCTATTCCGTCAACTGCGGATCCAGCAAGATTCCATCATCCCGATGGAAAAAACCATCGTAATCAGACGGAATCCGTGAAAAGCCCTTAAGCTAGAGGTGGGACAGGCAATCAAAAGCGGCGGCTCTTGGATCAACAATCCGAGGAGGTGCCGTTCCGCCTATCGCAACAACAATACCCCCGACAACCGCAACAACAACAACGGTTTTCGGGTTGTCTGCGAGGCTCCGAGCACTCTTCAGTGTCAGAACTGACCGATGGGATATCGGTCGGGCGTACCGAAGAAGAGTCCAGACCTGTTCCAGCGATGCGAAAGCGTCCGAAAATAACAGAAGTTAGCTAGCTTGGTAGGCAGAAATGCCGAAGAGTTGGCTAACTTCGCCTTTGGAGCAAACCGCAATGGCCGTCCAAACAAAATCCTATACTCTAGAAGAATATCTGGCCCTAGAAGAACTAGCCGAATACAAAAATGAATACCGTAACGGAGAGATTGTCCCCATGACTGGAGGGACCACCGCCCATAACCAAATTGCCGGAAATCTCTACGTTGCGCTGAAATATGCTCTTAAAGGCAAACCCTACAAAGTTTATATCGGCGATGTCAAAGTCTGGATTCCGTCCTATCGGTTAGGCACCTATCCCGATGTCATGGTCATTTCAGGGGAACCCATTTATCAGGGC
>JBAVRC010000192.1:0-4679 GCA_049694615.1 Thermosynechococcaceae cyanobacterium
TAGCCTCCCTCACCACAACCCAAGCACAAGCGATCTTGGCGCCATTCAATGGCTTGCAACCGCGTGCCATCCAATCGCCTGAGGAACAAACCCGCTTACAGGCAGCTGTCCTGCAATTGGCTCAGGCCACTGATAATCAAATCTTCGGGATTCTGGCCGATGACTGGACCCGGGCTTGGCAAACACTCCAAACCTACGCCGCCGCACTGGGACATCAACCGCCCACCGAGGTAAGTCCCAGTGATGATGTCGTATACCTGAAGTTCAATCCGCGCTCTGGGTTGTGCTATACCAGCCCCTATACCGGTGAACATCGCGGGGTCTTAATTTCCTTTCAGTCCGATGACCCAGAGGGAATCAATACCATGTGCGGTCACCTCCCCCTCAATTTATTTGAGCCGCCCCTATGACAGTACCCTCCCTCAACCGAGCATGGCCCCTCGCGCAATTGCCCGGATTGAGTTCGACCGACTGCCAAAAACTAGAAGCCCTAGGAGTGGAAACCACCTGGGATTTATTGCAACGCACCCGTAGACCCGGGAAACAAATCGATTTAGCCGCCCAACTGCACCTATCGGAACGCTGGGTACGCAAGTGGGTGGCGTTGGCCGAACTCTCCCATGTGCCGAGTGTGGGCTGTCAGTATTGCGGGCTGCTGCTCCATGCGGGGGTCACATCGGTTGAACAATTAGCCGCCATGACCACCCATACCCTCCACCGTCAGATTTTGCGCCTCCAGGTGACGGCCACCCAGAACCGGGCGTTATGTCCACATCCCGGTATGGTGGCGCAATGGATTCAAGAGGCCCAACAATACCGGCGATCGCAGCCCCAATAACCCTCTGATGGCAGCGGCACCCCCGACCGATCTCGTCATTCGTTACCCCGCTTTGACCCAATGGTGGGCTGATCGATTGGCTGGAGCGATCGCCACTTGCACTCCGTACTCCATCGATCCGAATCAGGCGATTGCGCTGCCGCCCTTTTCCTGGAATACACACCAATGGGATGTTTTAGCTTCTCCACTGCCCTTGCGATTGGCTCGTACTTGGGGGCGATCGCCGCAAGCCGTGGGCGATAGTCTGATTGAAGCATTGACCGATACTGGAGCAAAGCAAGCGTTGCAGCCTCATCTCTGGATGCATCCTGAAGGGTGGCTCTATGCCCAATTTCCAGGGGCAGCATGGGCAACATGGCTGCAAATCTTGATGGCATCCATTCCTCGCTTGGACCGCGTAGATGTCCCAGCCATAACGTCAGGCATTAGCACCCATCCCACTTTATTTCAGGCGCAATATGCCCATGCTAGAAGTTGCAGCCTGTTGCGACTCGCCCAGCAAGAACGCCTCATCCGCCTGAGCGAAGCCGACAGTCCAAGAGCAAACTGGATCTGGCCCCATCCAGTGCCATGGCAAACCCCTGCGGGCCATTTGTACGCCCAAACGGAGGCAGAACAACAGCTCCTGAATGCGTTAATGCAATTTCCGCAATCCTTGTCGGCGCAAAAGACCCTATATGGTCATCCCCATGCGCCGCTTTCGCAGCCTTGCACCCAACTGACCAGACCGTTATCTGAGACAACGCTACAACGGCAAGCCCAACACTGGAGCGCGTTGTTTTTAAGCCTCTACAGCCAGTGTCGAATGTTTGGCGACACCGCGCCGGAACTGGCTCAATCCCGATTGGCGCTGGTTTTTCTCACGCGACGCATCTTGGCCTTTATCCTACAGACCCTACTCCAGATGGAGGCTCCAACGGCTCTATAGAAGATCGATTTTGTGAATCATTGTTGCTGAAATGAAAAATAGATGACAAGTGGGGGAACGTTAGGTAGAATTACCTCAAGTGTGGGGAGCGAACCAAGAGAGGCACCGAGACGAAACACGGAAAGTCGTCGGTGCCTTTTTTGATCTTTAAAATTTCGCCAATACCTTTCGGGGGTGTTGGTTCAGCCTATCCCTGAGATGGACTAGGCCCAACCCTGCAATCGATACACCCACATCCCCACATATTCCTTGAGGGCGATGGTGGTCCGAAACAAAGCCTCGGCATCAGGCACCACTTGGAGAATGAAGTCTAGAACTCCCTCCGTCGAGGACTCCTCGTCGAAGAGGTAATCGGTTGGGGCCGCGATCGCCTGAATCCCCTGTTTCTTAAAGATGGCCATGGATCGGGGCATGTGGATCGCCGAGGTCACCAACAAGATGGGTCCGTCAATGTGCGCTTGCGTCAGAATCTGTTTAACGTTGACGGCGTTTTGATAGGTATTCAGGGACGTTGAATCCAAGCGAAGCGCCTGCTCTGGGACGCCCATAAAGATCATCATCGTTTTCATATCTTGGGCTTCGGGGGGGTTACTGCCTTCCCAAGCAATCCGACCGCCGCTTAAGATCACTTGAGGCGCTTTGCCTGCGCGGTATAGTCGCGCACCGTACAAAACGCGATCGCCACCTTCGTTCACTTCCGGCCAGGTTCGAGGCGGAATCGGGGGACGAGTGCTGCCGCCCAGCACAACAATCGCTGCGGCCTTGGGTAACGGGTCAACCGGGCGATACTGCAACTCCAACCCCTGGACCAGAAATTGTGCAACCCATATATTGCTGCTAAAGAGCAAAACGCCCAGTGCGGTTCCCATCAAGCCAGCTGCAATGCGGGGGCGTTTCCAGAAGACAATCATGGCGATCGCCAGCAATAGGCTCGATAATCCGATGGGGTACAAAAATAAAGGCAGCAGCTTGGACAGAAATAAAAACATAACCCTCTTGTTATTCAGGTGCAATACAGGGCGGTTTACAACGGCCTGGGACAATTTTGGACCTAAACGACCATGACCTGGCTGATCTTAGCGGGTTTAACCGCTGTGTTCGAATCGATTAAAGATGTGCTAAGCAAGCGATCGTTGCCCTTTGTGGATATCTATTTGGTGTCCTGGTCGCTGTTTGCACTGATGCTGCCTGTTTTAGCAGGATGCTGGGCGATCCGTTACATTCCGCCCCTGGGTCCTCAATTTGTGCAAGCCCTGGTCATTGGCGGCACTCTGAATGCGATCGCGGTTCTGTTTTATATCCAAGCCTTGAATAGTGGCGATTTATCCCTCACAGTTCCAGTCGTGGCCCTGACCCCGCTGTTTTTGCTCGTGACTGCCCCTTGGCTGGTGGGGGAATATCCCACAGGGGCCGATATCGTTGGGGTGATTTTGATTGTGGCGGGATCCTACGTTTTAAACCTCAACCAAAAACAGAACGGTTACCTAGCGCCATTTCGGGCCATGATTGAACAACCCGGTCCTCGGTCGATGTTGATTGTGGCTTTTCTGTGGAGTCTGACCTCTAATTTCGACAAAATCGGCGTGCTAAACTCGACACCAACCTTCTGGGTCATTGCCTTGTTTAGCTTCGTGGCGATCGCCCTGCTGCCCATTATTGCTGTAAAATCCCATCGCCCCTTAGCGCAGCTTCAAACCCATTATCCGTCCCTCCTGTTGATAGGTGGATTGAGCAGCCTGACTGTTTTATTGCAGATGCAAGCCATTCAAATTGGGTTGGTTACGCGGGTCATTGCGATTAAGCGAATGAGTGCACTTTTGGGGGTGTTATGGGGATATCTCTTCTTTAAAGAAACCGGAATTCAGGAGCGTTTTTTGGGCACCATTCTCATGATTGCCGGGGTTTTTGCGATGATGCTGGCCTAGGGGTTTGATGGGGTAGGATTAAGAGACATGGAGAAAGTCTCATCCAAGGAGGGGGTCTCATGGCCAGCGTAACCAAAACGCCTATGACCTTTGAGGCGTATCTGAACTATGACGATGGGACAGATAATCGCTACGAATGGACGGATGGAGCGCTCATTGCCATGCCAACGGAGTCAGAATTCAATGCGTGGCTTTCGTTAGCATTGCAGCTTTATCTGATCAATTCAGGGTTGGCAAAACCCAGACTAACCCATCGGTATAACTGCGAAATTGAAGTTCCAGTGCTAAAGGCCAAGCAAGCCAGAAATCGATTTCCCGATCTGGTTATTTTGCGACCAGAACACATTGCATTGACCCAACAACGCCTGACCATTCGGCTGGAGATGCCTGCACCGATGTTGGTGGTGGAGGTGGTCAGTCCAGGACAAACGAATCGAGATAGGGACTACGAGGACAAACGGTTCCAATATGAAGCACGGGGTATTGCGGAGTATTGGCTGCTGGATCCCTGCCAACAGATCGTCACGGTCCTGACTTTGGTGCAGGGGGCATACAAAGCTGCTCGCTTTCAAGGTCGTAATCGTATTTGTTCTAGCCTGTTTCCAACCTTTGCCTTAACAGCTGACCAAGTGTTGAATCCTGAAGAGTAGGGCGATCGCGCTCTGGCTCCTCGTACAGACATCTGCACGGAACTTTTTGAATCGACGGAAGGTCTCAACTTGCAGCACACAGACTTTAACCAACAGGTTAAATCTGGGGTTGGGTTGGCCCCCATGCTTGTTTACAGCACAGCTTGGCGGAGCCAGGTTTTACTGTGTTGTAAAGGAGAATAATCCCCATGCTGAAACAACGTTGGCATTCCGGTGTAGCGGTCCTGATGGTATTAGGACTTAGTACGGCCACGGCTGTCCCTATCTTGACCTTTGAACGACCGGCGGAGGCCAGACTATTTCGTCAATACCGCACTGCACAGGTTCCGGCGGGTACG
>JBAVRC010000193.1:0-1647 GCA_049694615.1 Thermosynechococcaceae cyanobacterium
TCAATGGCACTGAAATAAGCTCCATCAACCAGCCAGTTTAGCTTTCAATGCAGAACGTGGCTGCCGCATTCGAGGGAAAGGCTTGGGTCTTCGTTTGACAACCCTGGGTTCAGAGCGCAGGGGTCGAACCGGAAGCACATCTGCCGCAACTTGTTCTAAGAGCACTTGATATAACCGCATCCGAGCAGATGTTGTGGTCATTGCCAATACCGAAACCAGATGATTAAACTGTTGTCTTGCTCCTTGCAGTGAGAGGTGAAACGGTGTGGAGTCTGAGGTTTTCGCCGCCTCCCACATCAAGGTTCGCAATAACGTGTAGGCCAACAAATGGGCCCAGATTTCCTTACGCACCATTTCGGGTGTTTTCGCGGTTAACAGCTCCATTTTTAAGGTGGTTTTGAGATGGCGCAAATTCACTTCTGCGGCTTGCCAACGCAAACCATACAACTGAGTTAACCGCCCAACGCTGTAGCGTTTGGCATCGAGCAGGGTGGTAACCACAATGATCGTCTGGTCTCGAAACCCGCGACGCCGCAACCGTAAGCAGACTTCCCGCACGGTCAGCGTTGCGGGTAAAGCAGCAAACTCGGCCTCGCTCATATGCTTGGGACACTGCTGCGGTTTCTGCCAGACGACTTGATGGTCGCCAATCCCCAGTTTTTTGCCTCGACGGAAATCGGTTTGACGGGCATGGTGCTTGCGAAATACGCCATCGGCCCCTCGCTGCTGCACCCATGCCAAATCCACATAACTACCATAGGCTTGGTCGGCTAACACCACATCCTCCGGCTCTAGATCCTGATAAAGTAAGCGACTCATCACAATCTCACTACAGGCAAAGGGAGCAATACACGCCGCAAACACCGCTCCGGTTAGCAACGAGAACATCACCACCAGTTTGGCAATCGGAAAGCCACAGCCTGGAGCTTGATTGCTGTGTTGAGGATACTCGGCTTGATTGGCGACCGTGTCGCTCATCAGGACGGTCGTCCCGTCACAGACTCGCACCCGTCGCCCACACCATTGCTGAGCCAAGGGAACTTGCTGCTCTAAAGCTTCGGCAACCTCTGGCACTAAACGCTGCAGAAGCCTCTCTGGTAACCGTTGACGGGCTTTGCTATAGGCTCCTGTATCATTCGATGGGCACTCACTCCCCGCCACCGCCAGCCAACTGATGATCCGCTTGACCGCGTTCCTGAGACTTTTATCCGGGTCGAGTACCTGCGATACCATAGCCCACAATGTCACAATCGGGGTGTAGACACAGTTGCGGTAGAAGACGTCTTCTTCCTGCAAAATCTCTTCAAGCCGGGACTCTGGCAGGAGTTCCTGCCACGGTAGACCCAGACTTTCGATGAATTGCTGCTTGAGAATTTCAGCACGATTCGGCATAGTAGGGGTAGATATAGTTTGCTTGCAAGGTGATGATGTATACATATCAAGCCTTGCAGCTTTTTTCTATCCCCTTATTTCAGTGCCATTGAACCTATGGGTTGGTGCTTGAAAGTCTTAAGACGATTACAGATCAGGCTGTTATTCTGCCTAAACTCTTTCGTTGATTGGTGGATTACCTGGCCATTAATGAAGGCAGCGTTTCCCTGGCTCGTTACAGGATTATCTGGAATCCTGTAACGATCGCCTGATTAT
>JBAVRC010000194.1:0-2818 GCA_049694615.1 Thermosynechococcaceae cyanobacterium
CCGTTAAATCTTGGCCATTGTGGTGTCCCGGTTTAATGGTGCCGCCGTAGACAAAAATCGCGGGGATATTCATCCGGGCGATCGCAATCATGGCACCGGGCATATTTTTGTCGCAGCCCCCGATGGCCAGTACGCCATCCATACTCTGGCCGTTGCACACCGTTTCGATGGAGTCGGCAATCACTTCGCGAGAAACTAAGGAATATTTCATCCCTTCGGTGCCCATGGAAATCCCGTCGCTGATGGTAATGGTCCCAAACCGTTGCGGCATTGCCCCTGCGAACCGTAATCCTGTTTCGGCACGATCCGCTAAGGTATCCAAACCCATATTGCAGGGGGTAATGGTACTAAACCCGTTGGCTATCCCCACAATCGGTTTGACAAAATCTGAGTCCCCAAAGCCTACAGCACGCAACATGGCGCGGTTGGGCGATCGCTGTAGACCTTGGGTGATGGCTTGGCTCCGCAGATTGTCTGGCATAGGGCTACCTTTACTTTCCTACCCGTCTATTTTCGCAGAATCCCGGCGTTGGGACCATGTCAAAGCTGAAATGTTATACAGTCCCAAGTGCCTTGAGTGTGGCTTTCTGGGACTTGGTGAGGAACCCAAAGTTCAATATTTAGAACGGTCCAGGCTATCCATTCAGCTCATGCAACCGATACCCCTCATGGTCCTAGGGTTTTGAGAGATTTTCAAGGTCTGCCACCTCAAACTCGGTAAAAACTTTCGCCTGCTCTAGCACCAACTCGATCGCCAGAGCTTGCATATCAGGTGGATAGCCATATTGCCGTAATAGGCGCTTGACCATCACCTTCATTCTGGCGCGGACGCTTTCTTTGAGATTCCAATCGATGGAAGCGGTTTTACGTATCCGTGCCACGAGGACGATCGCCAGTTCTCGCAGTTGGTCTTGTCCCATGACATCTCGCGCACTCTCGTTTTGCGCGAGGGCATCGTAAAAGGCGATTTCGTAGGGTTCTAATCCCAATTCTTCACCCCTTTGTTTTGCGGCTTGGACATCTTTGCCCATCCCAATCAACTCTTGCAGCACTTCAGTGACGCCGATCGCCTGATTTTTGTAGCGCCGGAGAGCATTTTCGAGCATTTCGGAGAGCTGACGGCTGCGGACGATGTTGGTCCGCCGCTGGGCTTTGATTTCATCCCGTAACAGTTTTTTGAGCAGTTCTACCGCTAGGTTTTGATGCTCCATGCCTTCGACTTCTTCTAAGAATTCGTCGGAGATGATGGAGAGGTTGGGGTCTTTGATGCCTGCTTCGTCAAAGATGTTGATGACGGTATCGGAGACGAGGGCTTGATCGACGACTTGTCGAATTGCGGTTTCGATGTCGGCATTGCTGAGGCGACCATCGGTCGGTTCTAGTTTGCGGAGGCTGGCTTGGATGGCTTGAAAGAAGGAGATTTTTTCGGCTTGGGCGATCGCCTCTTCGTTATGAGCAGTAAGAGCATAAATTTTGGAGAGGGCAGCTACAGCATCCAGGAAACGGTCTTTGATTTGCGGATCGGCGACATAGTTGGTAGCAGATTTGAGGATGTTGAGTTTGTTGCCCGTACTCGCGGTGAAGTAGGACTGATAGTCAAACGACCCCATGATGTCTTCGACCACTTCTAGTTTGGTGAGCAGTAGCCCGATCGCTATTTCTTGATCGAGGGTGAGGTCGCCTTTGCCACCGCTTTGGGCGTAGAAGGAGAGGGCGTTTTTGAGTTCTTGGGCAACGCCGAGATAATCCACAATCAAGCCGCCTTGTTTCTCGAAGTAGACACGGTTGATGCGGGCGATCGCCTGCATGAGGTTGTGCCCTTTCATGGGCTTGTCGATGTACATGGTGTGAAGGCAGGGGGCATCGAACCCAGTGAGCCACATATCGCAGACAATGACGAGTTCGAGTTCGTTGGCGGGGTCTTTGAGGCGTTGGGCTAGGGCTTGACGATTTGTTTTGTTGGTGTGGTGTTTGACGAGGTTGCCTTCGTCGGAGGCGTTGGCGGTCATGACGACTTTGATTTTGCCGCTATTGAGGTCGTCGCTGTGCCAGTCGGGTCGGAGTTGAATGATGTGGTCGTAGAGGTTGGCCGCAATTGGGCGGCTGAGGGTGACGATCATGCCTTTGCCGCGATTGGCGGTTTGGCGTTGCTCAAAGTGAACGATGAGGTCTTGGGCGATGGTTTCTAGGCGTTGGCTGGAGCCGACGATCGCTTCGATTTGGGTTTGCCGTGCTTTGGCTTGTTGGGTGGTGCTGAGGTCTTCAAAGCTGAGGTCTGCGTCGAGTTCGTTGAGGAGTTGGCGGCCTTGCTCGTCTAGGTCTACTTGAACGAGGCGGCTTTCGTAGTAAATGGGGACGGTTGCCCCGTCTTCGACGGCTTGGGCGATGTCGTAGATGTCGATGTAGTTGCCAAAGATTTCGGGGGTGTTTTTGTCGGCTTGTTCGACGGGGGTGCCTGTGAAGCCGACGAAGGTGGCGTTGGGGAGGGCATCGCGGATGTATTTGGCGAAGCCGTAGCGGGTTTGTTTGCCGACGATGTTGCCTGCTTCGTCTTTGATGTTGACTTGTTTGGCTTTGAATCCGTACTGGCTACGGTGGGCTTCGTCGGCGAGGACAACGATGTTGGTGCGATCGCTAATCTGGGGATAAAGGGTTTCCCCTTCTTCTGGGGCGAATTTTTGGACGGTGGTAAAGACGATGCCGCCAGAAGCGACGTTGAGCAGTTCGCGAACCGCGTCTCGGTTGTTGGCTTGTTGGGGGTCTTGGCGCAGAAGTTGACGGCATCCGGCGAAGGTGTCGAAGAGTTGGTAGTCGAGGT
>JBAVRC010000195.1:0-4335 GCA_049694615.1 Thermosynechococcaceae cyanobacterium
GAATAATCCGTTACCACCTGTGGAAAACTATTCCATACCTGTGGAAAACTATCTTGAGCCTGTGGAAAACCTGTGGAGAACCTTGGGAAATCACCTTCCCTTTGATTTAAACCGGGAGGACTGGAGAAGGTCATTGATTCTTGATATGGCAGAATCCTTGCAAAAGGGGGGATCAGCGTATAGACGACTGTTTGCAAGGCTTTGAGGCTTTGAGCGCGGCTGGGATTTTAAGATGTTCTTTACATTTGTTCCCTTGAAGATCAAGCTACGCTGTAAAACAGGTTTTAGTGCTCAGTCTCCCAATAGGTAAGTCGAGATATATGACGCTTCAGGATTTTGGCTTGATTGGTTTGGCTGTCATGGGCGAGAATCTTGCCCTCAACATCGAACGCAATGGATTTTCAGTGGCGGTCTACAATCGCACACAATCCAGAACCGATGAATTTATGGCGCAACGGGCGCAGGGGAGGCATATTCTTGCCACCTATACTCCAGAGGAGTTTATTGCCTCTTTAAGCCGCCCTCGCCGCATTCTGGTGATGGTCAAAGCGGGTGCTCCGGTAGATGCGGTGATTCAACAACTGAAGCCGATGCTGGAACCGGGAGATATTTTGATTGACGGGGGCAATTCCCTCTACGAAGACACGGTGCGTCGGACCCAAGAACTGGAAGCCACCGGGCTACGGTTTATTGGCATGGGGGTCAGCGGCGGCGAAGAAGGGGCGCTCAATGGCCCAAGTTTGATGCCGGGGGGCACGGCGGAGGCTTACGAGTCTTTAGAACCCATTCTGACTAAAATGGCGGCTCAAGTGGATGATGGTCCCTGTGTCACCTACATTGGACCGGGCGGAGCCGGACATTACGTCAAGATGGTGCACAACGGTATTGAGTATGGCGACATGCAGCTCATTGCCGAAGCCTACGATCTGCTGAAAAACGTTTTAGGGTTTGACCATCGCCAACTCCGCCAGGTGTTTTTGGACTGGAATGGCACCGATGAACTCAATTCGTTTTTGATTGAGATCACGGCTCAAATTTTCGACTACGTGGATCCCGACACCCAAAAAGCCCTCGTCGAACTGATTCTGGATGAGGCCGGACAAAAAGGCACTGGTCGCTGGACGGTGATGAGTGCCCTAGAGTTGGGGATTCCCATTCCGACCATCACGGCTGCGGTCAATGCCCGAATTGCCTCGTCCCACAAGAAAGAGCGCTTGGCTGCTGCCCATCTGTTGCAGGGTCCGATTGCTCATTTTGAAGGGGATGCCGCTACCTTTGTCGACCAAGTCCGCGATGCCCTCTATTGCTCTAAGATTTGCTCCTATGCCCAGGGGATGGCGCTTATGAGCGCGGCCTCTAAGGAATTTGGGTTTAATCTAAACCTGAGTGAAATCTCGCGAATCTGGAAAGGGGGGTGTATTATCCGCGCCGGATTCTTGGACAAAATTAAGCAGGCGTTTGCTGACGATCCAGCCCTGCCGAATCTGTTGCTGGCCCCTGAATTTAAGCAGTCTATTTTGGACCGTCAAGCAGCTTGGCGCGAGGTCATTGCAGTAGCGGCCAAGATGGGCATTCCGGTCCCGGCCTTTAGCGCATCCCTGGATTATTTCGACACCTACCGCCGCGATCGCCTCCCCCAAAACCTAACCCAAGCCCAGCGGGATTTGTTTGGTTCCCACACCTATCTCCGTGTGGATAAAGAAGGCGTGTTCCACACCGAGTGGCAGGCGGTGCAAGAAGTGAAGGTCTAACGCACCAAGAACCGTTTCACGGCTAGAAAACTGCCCATGAACCCGATAAAGCTGCCGAATCCTACCAAGATGATTGGCAGCAAAAGGGTTTGGGCAGTGCTTAATTGCAGTCCTTGCACCAGGGAATTCAAAAAAGTCGGTTGGGCATTGAGCAGTTGGGTTAAACATTGACGGGCTGTAGCCATAAACCCCAGGGCCACTCCACCGCCCAGCAAACCAAAGGTAACCCCTTGCAGTAAAAAGGGCAGATAGATCCAGGTGGTGGTGGCTCCCACTAACTGCATCACTTCAATTTCTTGATGTCGGGCAACAACAATAAGGCGAATGGTGGTATTGATCACGGCTAGGGCCGTCAGGGTCAGTAGGCCAATGACGGTCCAGCCGATTTGCGTCAGCCCGTTGCTCAGTTGCAATAGATTTTGCATGACTTCGTTGAGGTAGGACACATGGTCCACTTCCGCAAAACTGGCGATAGCCTTAGCCAAACTCGGCACCCGATCAACACTGGCCACCGCCACCTTCAATTCATCCACCAAGGGATTTTGCCCTAGGGCATCGGTCGCCCCTTGTAGATCGGTGGCTCCTAGATCCGCCAGTAAGGATTGCCATGCCTCATTGCGAGACACCAGCTTGACCGACGAGACATCCGGCAATTGCCCGAGTTGCCGTTGCAGGATTTCCCCCGATACCTTGGGCTTCAGGAAAACGGAAATCTCTAATTGAGATCCCATCTGCTGGAGCAACCCATTCACCTGCCAACTGGTTTGGAGACTGGTGCCGAATAAAAATAACAACACGGTGACGGTACTGATGGCCGCCCAGTTCATCCAGCCGCCCCGCTGTAGGCCACGAAGGGTTTCTTGCAGCAGATACTGAATTTGCGTCAGGGTCGCTCGAAAGGGTGAAGAGAGGGAAAGGGTGGGCACTCGCATTATTGTTCCGATTCCGTTTTGATAACCATTTTGAGTTGACCGCCTTGCAATTGGGCCACAGGCGCTTGACCCATCCGAATCAGGTGCAGGTCATGGGTTGTGACAACGACGGTGATGCCTAAGCTGTTTAACTTTTTGAGAATACTGAGGACTTGTAAGGCATTATCTTGGTCTAAGTTGCCCGTGGGTTCATCAGCCAGTAGCAAACGCGGCGATCCGACGATGGCCCGTGCAATGCTCGCTCGCTGTTGTTCGCCGCCCGATAACTGGGTGGGAAAACAATCGGCTTTGTTTTGCAGACCTACCAGTTTGAGGGTCGGAAGCAAGCGCCGTTGAATTTCATCCTGGGGGACTCCCTGCGATCGCAGCACAAAGGCCACATTTTCAGCCACAGTCCAGCGCGGAATCAACTTGTAGTCTTGAAACACGACCCCCAATCGTCGTCGCAGCATGGACAACCGATTGCCGCTGAGCGTGCCGACATTGTGGCCGCCCACCCGGACCTCGCCCCGGTCAGGACGTTCTGCGCCATACACCAATTTCATCAAGGTCGATTTTCCAGACCCAGACGGTCCTGTAATAAAGAGAAAATCGCCTTGGCGAATCACAAAATTAATATTTCTAAGACTAAACCCCGTATCCCGGTAATGTTTGGTGACATCTCGTAGATGAATGGCGTAGGACGTCGAAGTTGCCGTTGGCGCAGAACTCATGGGAGGCGAGTCTGCCTCGTATAGAGGGTCCGACTCGATGGCTTTCAACTGGGGGACAAGGATTGGGTTCATCATAGATTTATCTAAACTTCGCTAACAGCGATCGCCAAGCAAATTGCGGTAGGGCCAGCATGCGTCGCCAACGCCACGGCTCTTGATACAGGCGATACACCCACTCCAAATGGTTGTTGCGTAACCAGCCCGGTGCTCGCTTCTTGCGTTCGGCCCAAATATCGAAGCTCCCGCCCACCCCAATCCATATGGCATTGGGTAAGAGGTGTCGATGCTGGGCAATCCAATACTCTTGCCGGGGGACACCCAGCCCCACATAAATAATTTGGGGGTTCAGGGCGCACAGATGGGCTAAAAAGGTGGGCATTTCGCTGTCGGACAAATAACCGTTCTGAGTTCCCACAATATTTAAACCGGGGATACGCGTCTGTAAACGGTGTGCGGCTGCCTCGGCGACCTCTGGCGCACCCCCATAAAAGAAGACTGACCAGGGGGCTGGCTGTTGCGTTGAATACTGCAATAACCGTTCCGACAATTCAATCCCAGGGCAACGGCGAACAGATTGACCATGGAGTTGGAGGTACAAAACGATGCCTGCACCATCGGGAATCACTAAGCTCGCTTGATGAATAATGTCAGCCAGCAATGGATCTTGCTCAGCTTGCATCGTCATTTCGGCATTCAGGGTGACAACGTGGGTACCCTGTTGCCGAGCAACTCGGCCCGACAACCAATCCACATAGTCTGGGATTAAATGGACCGGAAACCCCAAAACGGAAAATATTTTGGGACTCTGGGGCACGGGAGCGTTTGAATGAAAAGTTGCAGATCTCATGCGGTCGCTAAATTGTTCTCCAAAGATAACCAGGTCTGGACTATGTTTGGATTGCCGATAGTGAAGCGTTGTTCCGCTTGCCGGCATGAGAC
>JBAVRC010000196.1:0-10532 GCA_049694615.1 Thermosynechococcaceae cyanobacterium
ACCCAACGCTATCCCGGCACGTTCCGTGTGGTGTTAGTGGATGATCAAAGCACCGATGGCACCGCAGCCATGAGTCGTCAAACTGCTCAGGCTTGTCAGGCCGACGACGCCCTCCACATTATGACCACCGATACACTCCCCCAGGGATGGTCGGGTAAATTGTGGGCCGTGCACCAAGGGATTGAGCAGGTGCTCCAGAGCCAGGAAGCAGACTGGCCCGACTATTTTTTACTCACCGATGCTGACATTTTGCATGGGCCTGACAACCTCCGGCAATTAGCGATTAAAGCCGAGCAGGAACACCTCGATTTAGTCTCGTTAATGGTTCTGTTGCGCTGTCAAAGTTTTTGGGAAAAGCTGTTAATTCCAGCCTTTATCTTTTTCTTTCAAAAGCTATATCCCTTTCCGTGGGTGAATCAGCCCCAGCATCCCATTGCCGCAGCGGCGGGGGGATGCATTCTGGTCCGGCGGGACACCTTGGTTCAGGTTGGAGGCATCGAAGTCATTCGGAGAGCCTTGATTGACGACTGCGCCTTGGGCGCTGCCATTAAGGGAATGGGGACAAAAAATGCCAAAACAGGTCGGATTTGGTTGGGCTTAACCACTAATACGGTGAGTTTGCGCCCTTATCCGTCCCTGGAAACCATTTGGGATATGGTGGCGCGTACGGCCTTTACCCAACTGAATTATTCCTTTGGATTGCTGTTTGTGGCGATTTTAGGGATGCTGTTGGTTTACGTGTTGCCCCCCATCGGGATAGCCTTGGGAGTTGCTTCAGGCAATGGCTGGTTGGTCGGTGTGGCTGCGTCCAGTTGGGTCTTTATGACGATCGCCTACTGGCCCACGGTTCGGCTCTACCGTTTGTCCCCGATCTGGGCCTTTGCCCTACCTTTCATTGGGATGCTGTATACCTTAATGACCGCAGACTCAGCCCTACGCCATCTACAAGGCCGAGGCGGGGCCTGGAAGGGCCGTGTTTATTCGACCGCTGCGATTAAGTAAGGATAGAGCATTGACCCCGATCATTACCTATAGTCCGGCCTTTACCCTCGTCCCCACCTATGAGTGTTTTAATCGGTGCGACTATTGCAATTTTCGCACGGACCCCTTACAAGGTCCCTGGCTGTCCTTGACAGCGGCTGAAGCCCAATTACAGACCCTTGTGGGCCAAGGCATTAGCGAAATTCTGGTGCTGAGTGGGGAGGTTCACCCCCATAGTCCCCGTCGTCCCGCTTGGGTTCAGCACATTGCGCAGCTCTGCGAATTGGCCTTGTCCATGGGCTTTTTACCCCACACCAATGCAGGGCCGTTGAGCGATGCGGAAATGACCCAACTCCGGTCGGTGAATGTTTCCATGGGGCTGATGCTAGAGCAAATCGCGCCCGCTTTACGCCAAACCGTACATCGCCATGCCCCCAGCAAAGATCCTGCCCTTCGACTTCAACAGTTGGAATGGGCTGGGGAGCATCGCATTCCTTTCACAACGGGTTTGCTGCTTGGGCTGGGCGAAACCAAGGCAGATCGCAGGGATACGTTGCAGGCGATCGCCCAAAGCCATCGACGTTGGGGCCACATCCAAGAGGTGATTTTGCAGCCCTATCGTCCCGGACAGCAGGATCGCTGGGCTGAGGACCGCTTTGCCCTAGAGACCTTGCCAGACCTTGTGGCGATCTCCCGACACCTGTTGCCCCCAGACATCACGATCCAAATTCCGCCTAACCTCATCGAGTCTCCCGATCTTTTGCTGGCTTGTTTAGCGGCTGGAGCCAGAGATTTAGGCGGATTAGTTCCCCACGACCACGTCAACCCCGATTACACCCATACCGCCACCGTTGAACTCGCTAATTGGCTCAGGGACACTGGCTGGCAGCTACAACCCAGGCTTCCCATCTACCCAGCTTGGGACCACTGGCTGCCCCTCCCCTTACGCACCGCTGTACAAAACTGGCGAAAGCGTTTAGACAGGGGCTACACTGTCCAAAAAGAGACCGTTGCCCATCCCGTCTGAAACCGCAATGATGCCCGCAGGACCATTGGACCCGCTCGATCCTTGGCAAACGCCGCCCGTCGATCTCGATCCAGAGTTGATCGAAACCTCTCGACGCTTGGTTGACTTATCCGAATCCGCCTTTGTCGCTGAGACGAGTGCCAATGCCGTGACTGAAGCCAGCGAGCGCGATCGGCAAATGGAAGAATTAGCATCCAAAAATCAGTATTTATTTCAGCGCAATGCAGCTTTGGTGGCAAAAGTTGCCGAACTAGAAGCTGCTAATGGGTTGCTGCAAACCGAAGTTGCATCCCTCAAAGCAGCTCAGCGATCGTCACGCCCTTGGTACATCCGTTGGTTTGGCCCTTAGGTCTATACCGATGTGTTAGCGCTTCTCTATAAAACCAACCCTGATCCGCTTGTTTTAGGCGAGGACTGCGCTAGAATAAGGTCTGAGACTCAAGTATCGGTTGCAGCGTTTGTTTTTTTGATTGTCAGGTTTTCCCTTCAGTCTAATGAGTCAGGCTTTGCTCCGAAATCCCAATCTCCACACTTTTCTTTGATTTTGGAATTTACCTATGTCGATATATGTCGGTAACCTTTCCTATGAGGTTACAAAAGAGGACCTGACCTCTGTTTTTACAGAGTATGGTGCCATTCAACGTGTTCAGGTTCCAACTGACCGCGAAACAGGACGTCCTCGGGGGTTCGCTTTTGTCGAAATGACCAATGAGACTGAAGAAACCGCAGCCATTGAGGCTTTAGACGGGGCAGAGTGGATGGGTCGGACTCTGAAAGTGAACAAAGCGAAGCCGCGCGAAAACAATAATCGCGCTTCTTTTGGCGAGCGTCGGGGCGGCAATAGTTTTGCCCGGAACTACTAACAGAATAATCCCTTCACGCCCCTGACCGGATTGGGGAAATCCAACCGAACAGGGTAAGACGGGCGAGCGTATGTCAAGCGCTTGCCCGTTTGATTTTGGGTCGATCAGGGTTTGCGGCCCATTTCGGTCACACCGCTAAAGAGCATCCATAAGCCGCCGAGCAAAATCGCGATCGCCAGACCGCCCAAAATCCAATCAAGCCAGGGGGTGGGTGCCATTAGGAGGCCACTTTTTCCTTAAAGGACTTACCAGCGCTAAAGGCTGGGACACTGGTAGCCGGGATGGTCATGGTTTCGCCAGTTTTGGGATTGCGACCCTCTCTGGCTTGGCGTTCGCGCTTTTCAAAGGAACCAAAGCCCACCAAGGTGACCTTATCGCCTTCGCTTACCGCGTCAGTAATGGTATCAATGGCAGCACTCAAAACCTCATCGGCTTGCTTTTTGGTGACGCCTGCTTTTTGCGCGATCGCATCGACTAATTCGCCCTTGTTCACAAATAAACCCTCTAAACCTCGTTCAGGATTTTAGCTCAATTCCTTTCTAGGTCAAGTAATTCACTATATTTTTTAGGATAATTCGACTGAATTGAGCGCAGCTCACCCTCTGTTTGCCCCATATAGCGCGGTTGTGCGCCCAGATTATGACCCACCGGGACCTTGCTACGAGCGGGCGATCGCCGTTAAAATTCTCAAAAATGGATTAAAAAGTTGAAGTTTTTCCCCAAGGGACTCTATCGACGCCTAAGCAACAGGATAATAAACGAAGGTACTGAGCCTAGGGATCTGAACCCGGTCTGCCAAACCCACGACGAAAGGATATTGCTGACCCTATGGGGGCGAAAGAGTCACGATGTACGATCTCATGCAAGCTGTGTTGCACAGCAACGAAAAAGCTGATCTCCGACAGCTCATTGACGATTTCCGCGCAACTGGAAAATCTTATCTCCTGCGCAACGAGATCCTTCAAACCTTTGAACAATTGTGTCGTACCCTCGATAAGCCGCCTTACTTCTATCGGGCGTCTCGACTGGGAGAGTTGATACAACATACCCACGAAGTGCTGATTGAAGACGATAGCCTATGGCTGATTCTCCGGCCCCGGATTGCCCATCAGATGATTCTCCGGTTATCGGCTGATCTGAGCAGTCTCGATCCCATGCCAGCTCAAGCGCTATTGGATTTGCGCGATCGCCTCGTGAATCGGTATGAACCCGGCATTCTCGAAATCGATGTGCAACCTTTTTACGATCTGGACCTAACCATCCAAGATCCCCGCAGCATCGGCGAAGGGTTGTCCGGTCTCCATCGCTACCTAGCCACCGAACTGAGCAAAGATCCCCAGCAGTGGATTCATTCAATCTTTGACGTGTTGCGGCGGCATCACTACAACGGCATGTCTCTGTTGATCAATGATCGCATTCAGAGTGCCGTTGATTTGCCGCAACAGGTTCATGAAGCCATCAGCCTACTGCGCCACAGTCCTGCACCCACCCCCTACGATAGCGTCCATCTGGAGTTGCAAGCTCTAGGGTTCGACCCTGGCTGGGGCGACACGGCGGCCCATGCCTGCGAGACCTTGGAACTGTTGGATCGTCTCTTGCACAATCCCAGTTCGGCGGTCTTGGAAGCCCTGATCGCCCGAATTCCCAGCGTTTTTAAGGTAGTCCTCATTTCCATTCACGGTTGGGTGGGCCAGGATGGGGTGTTAGGCCGTCCCGAAACGGCTGGACAAGTCGCCTATGTCCTAGAGCAAGCCCGACATCTCAATTTGAAGTTATCTGAGGAGGTCCGGCGATCGGGTCTAGACCATTTCGGGATCAAGCCGCAAGTGGCGATTCTGACACGGTTGATTCCCGAATGCGACGGGACCCAATGCGGTCTCCCTTTGGAACAACTGCAAGGCACAGACAATACTTGGATCCTCCGGGTTCCCTTCCGCGACGATCCGACGTCGATTTTGCAAACCTGGATTTCCAAATTTGAGATATGGCCCTATCTGGAAGGGTTTGCCCTAGAAGCAGAGCAGACCCTGCTGGCCCATTTCCAAGGCAAACCGGATCTGATGATTGGCAACTACACTGACGGCAATCTGGTCGCCTCTTTGCTGGCCCGTCGCCTGAAAGTGCCCCATTGTTTTATTGCCCATGCCCTGGAAAAGCCTAAAAATCTCTTTAGCGATCTCTATTGGCAAGATTTAGAAAAGAACTACCATTTTTCGCTGTTATTTACAGCGGATTTAATTGGTATGAATGCCGCTGACTTTATTGTGACCTCTTCTTACCAGGAGATTATGGGCACCCCCGACTCTACGGGACAGTTTGAGTCATACCAATGTTTTACCCTGCCCCAGTTGTTTCATGTGGTCAACGGCATCGAACTGTGCAGCCCCAAGTTTAATGTGGTGCCTCCCGGCATTAACGAACGGGCCTTTTTTCCGTACCACATGACCCAGGAACGCAGTGCCGCAGATGGCGATCGCCTCGCTGATTTGCTGTTCACCCGCAGCGATCCGCAGATTTTGGGGTATTTTAAGGATCCTCACAAACGTCCGATGTTGAACTTTGCTCCCATCAATGCCGTCAAAAATCTGACGGGGCTGGTGGAATGTTTTGGTCAAAGCCGCGAATTGCAAGCTTATTGCAACCTGGTGATCCTGACGGGTAAACTCCACCCGGAAGAGGCCATTAATGCTGAAGAAAAAGGAGAAATTGAAACCCTCCACCACTTGATTCAGCAGTATCAACTGGAAGGACGGATCCGATGGATTGGGATGCCCCTGTCCAACCTAGACTTAGGGGAAGCCTTTCGCGTCATGGCGGATCGTCAGGGCATTTTTGTCCACTATGCCCGCTTTGAACCCTTTGGACTCACGATTTTAGAAGCCATGACCTCCGGACTACCTACCTTTGCTAGTCAGTTTGGCGGACCTGCCGAAATCATTGAGGACAATATCAACGGGTTCTTAATCAATCCCACCAACCTCGTCGAAACGGCCCAGCGGATTGTTGAGTTTCTGGAACAATGCAATGCCCATCCCGAGTATTGGGCACAATTTTCCAGTCAGGCCATCCATCGCGTCCAGGATCGCTACAGTTGGAAGACCCACACCACGAAGTTGCTGGCCTTGGCCAATCTCTTTTGGTTTTGGAATCAATTGGCTCCCCACAACCGCGAAGCCTTGTTTCGGTATTTAGAGTTAATCTTCCACTTTCTCTATAAACCTCGCGCAGCCCAACTGCACGAGCACCTCACATAGAATGAACTTTAACTGGATGGGGTTGTATTCCTCCCAGGTAAAGTGCTTGCTTTTGTTTTGAACCATTATTCCATCGCGTATCGTGATGAGGGGGTAATTCGCCCAATGCAGGCTCTGACTGACTCGCCAAACTTAACTTATACAGACTGGACCTTAATTGAGACCCAGTTCGTCCCGGAATCCATGCATGTCCGGGAAACGGTATTTACCCTCGGCAACGGTTACTTGGGCAACCGGGGTGGTTTTGAAGAAGGCTATCCAGATGCCCTCAGTGCCACCTTCATTCACGGCGTTTTCGATGCCGTTCCGGTGGTGTATACCGAACTGGTCAACTGCCCCGATTGGCTCCCCTTAAGCCTCAGTATTAATGGCGAATCCTTTCGCCTGGATCAAGGGCAGGTTTTGAAATATCGGCGGCAGTTGGATCTGCAACAGGGGATTCTCAGCCGTCAGGTGCGTTGGCAAAGCCCCAATGGCCGGACCGTCGATTTACATTTTGAGCGATGGGTGAGCATGGATAATCCTCATCTATTGGCGGTGCGCTGTGAGATTGTACCCGTCGATTTTGACGGGTTTATCGAAGTGCAGGCCAGTTTGAACGGATATCCCGAAAATCAAGGGTTTAACCATTGGGAACGGGTCCAACAAGGCAAGACGGATCGCGCCATTTGGCTCTCGACCCGCACGCGCAATTCCCATATTCAGTTGGGTATGACCGCGACCCTGACGCTGACGGGAACCGATGCGCCTCAACAAGTTACCAGTGTGCCCGGTTATCCGACGCTGTCCAGTACATTTTTAGTGAATGCCGGACAGACCTACGCGGTCGAAAAACTGGTGACGGTGTTTACCTCTCGCGACACGGAAGATCCCCTCACTGCCGCGCTGGTGCTTCAGTCGGATCTCCCAGACTATAAAACCCTGTGTCATGACCATCGCGATGCCTGGTCCCAAATCTGGGCCGATAGCGATATTGATATTGAAGGGGATTCTCGTGCCCAGTTGGCCATTCGCTATAACCTGTTCCAGTTGCTCATCTGCGGCTCCAAATCCGACGAGCGGGTCAGTATTCCGGCTAAAACCCTGTCTGGATTTGGGTATCGCGGCCATGTGTTTTGGGATACGGAGATTTTTATTCTGCCGTTTTTTACCTTTACCCAACCCGATATTGCCCGAAGATTGCTGAGTTATCGGTATCACACCTTGGATGGCGCACGACGCAAGGCGCAGCACTACGGCTACAAGGGAGCCATGTATGCCTGGGAGAGCGCCGATACCGGCGATGAAGTGACACCCCGCTGGGCTTTGCCCAATCAACCCTATGGGGAAGATGTGCGGATCTGGTGTCGGGATCAGGAAGTTCACATTAGCGCAGATGTGGCCTATGCCATTTGGCAGTACTGGCAAGCCACGGGCGACGATGCCTGGATGCGGGATTATGGGGCTGAAATTGTCCTCGATACGGCGATTTTCTGGAGTAGTCGGGTGGATTTAAATATTAAGTCCGAGCGCTACGAAATTCGCGAGGTGATTGGGGCTGACGAGTACCACGAACATGTGGGCAACAATGCCTTTACCAATCGCATGGTGCAGTGGCATTTGGAAAAAGCGCTGCTGACCTACGAATGGTTGCAGAAGACTTGCCCAGAAAAGTTGGCTGAACTCAGTGCCAAGCTCAATCTGTCGGAAGAACGGCGATCGCGCTGGCGGGATATTGCCCAAAATATATGGATTCCCTTCGACCCCACCACCGGACTGGTCGAACAATTTGAGGGGTTTTTCCAGCTTCAGGATATTAACCTGGCCGACTACGAACCACGCCATCGATCCATGCAAGCGGTGTTAGGCATTGAGGGGGCCAATCGGCGGCAGGTACTCAAACAACCCGATGTGCTGATGTTGTTCTATCTGATGCGCTTTACCCAAGCGTTTCCCTACAGCCCAGAGCGGTTGCAGGTGAATTGGGATTACTATGCCCCCCGCACCGACATTACCCACGGTTCGTCCTTGGGTCCGGCCATTCATGCCATTTTGGCCTCAGATCTGCATAAAACGGCGGAAGCCTACGAACGGTTTATGCAAGCGGCCATGGTGGATCTCGAAGATGTGCGCCACAATGCTGCCGATGGCATTCATGGGGCATCGGCAGGGGGGATTTGGCAGGCCGTGGTCTTTGGGTTTGGCGGGGTTCAACTGACCGAGCAAGGCCCAACCGCAACGCCGCACTTGCCGCCGGGATGGACCCGTCTCCGATTTCGGATGCGTTGGCGAGACCAATGGTACGATTTCGACCTCAAGGCATCCCAGGCAGAGCGCAGTCTCTATCCAGACATTCGCGGGGTCATTTTTGACCTGGATGGCGTGTTGACCGATACGGCGGAGTATCACTATCGCTCTTGGCAAAAACTGGCCGACGAAGAAGGGTTGTTTTTTAACCGACAGGCCAATGAAGCCCTGCGCGGAGTGGCTCGTCGGGAGTCGTTATTGTACATTCTGGGCGATCGCAGTGTCTCCGAGGACAAACTCCAGGAGATGATGGATCGCAAAAATCAATACTATGTCAGCTACATTCAGGATATTTCCCCCAAAGATTTGCTGCCCGGTGCATTGTCGTTTCTCGAAGATCTGCGCAGCCAAAACTTGCGGATTGCCCTAGGATCGGCCAGCAAAAATGCCCAGCCCGTGATTGAACGCTTGGGCATCAAGGACTACATTGACGTGGTGGCCGACGGTTACAGTGTGGAACGGTCGAAGCCCGCACCCGACTTGTTTTTGTATGCAGCGGAGCAATTGGGTTTAGAACCCCATCACTGTGTGGTGTTTGAAGATGCCAGTTCTGGGGTGGAGGCGGCCTTGGCAGCCAAAATGTGGGCCGTTGGGTTAGGACCGACGGAACGGTTGGGGAAAGCGCATCTGGTGTTGCCGGGATTGGCGGGATTGACCTGGAATGACTTGTTGGTCCGACTCAGCGAGGTTGAACAATAGGCGGAGTTGCCCCATGGGATCGGAGACCGCAAAAAGGGCCGCGATCGCGGCGGGCCGGGATTGGGTAAGCGATCATGCTGCGACAAGCTGGCTGATTGCCCATCCGTTATTTGCCCTAGGGGTGTTGGCTGTTGCGGTCTTTCTGTTGCTGGGGTTGCTGCGGGCGATCGCCCAATTGGCGGAAACCGTGTGGTTAAAGTTACTGCGATCGCCCCTGCAATTGATCCGCTGGATTGGGCACCATCTCCTCAGCTTCTTTAAAGGGCGTAGGGTTCCCCTGTTGTCTTTCGGATTGGGCGATCATTCACCGAAGATCATTGAGGGCGCAGAGTCTCGGCAAGCTCAACTGGCTGAAACGTTAACCCGCCTCGAACAATTGCAGCAAGAACAACAACAGTTATTGCAAGACGTTAAACGACTCTTGGCACCTTCCGACTCGCCCAAGAACTTTTAGGGGCGCATTGTTGTGCGCCCCTGGGAGATTTTGTACGGTTAGTTGCTGACTTGTTTCGGCTTAGGCGATAACCCTTGGAGAGACGCAGAGGATGCATCCGAGGGTTGATAGGCTCGAATTAGCTTACTGACACTGCGAACGGCCTGAACATACTGGGGGTCAGCCTTTGTGGCTAAGAGGTCCGGCTTCGATGCCAGTTTAGAGACTTGCTCCGGGGTTAATTCAGTCTGAATGTCGGGCAAGATGCCTTTATGGCTGATATCGGTGCCGTTGGGTGTGTAATAGTGGGCAATGGTCACCGCCATGCCAGAGCCATCGGACAGTTGATGGACCGACTGGACCAGCGCTTTACCGAAAGTCTTGGTCCCGACCACCGTAGCTCGGCCATGATCTTTTAGGGCACCGGTCAAAATTTCGCTGGAGCTGGCTGAATTGCCATCCACCAAGACCACCAACGGTAATTGGGTTAAGGCGGACTGAGTGGCTTGAATCGACTCGTCATGACCTTCGCGATCCACGGTTTTGACAATGGTGCCTTTATCCAGCCACATCCGCGCAATATCGATACTGGCATTGAGCAATCCGCCGGGATTCCCGCGCAAATCGAGAATATAGGCGCTCACCTGTTGTTTGTCTAAGGCTTTAATAGCAGACTGAATCTGGCTGGCCGCATGGGCACTGAACTCACCCAAGCGAATATAGCCGATTTTATGATTGGCTTCTTGCTTGGTGGTATAGGTCACGGTTGGCAGTTCAATGATTTCGCGCCCAATGGCCACATCGAAGCTTTTGTTCCCATCACGGCTAATTTTGAGGTTAACTGAAGTGCCCACCTTCCCTCGAATTAAAGAAGAGGCGGTTTCGACGTTCATGGACCGGGTGGTTTTGCCATTAATGGAGAGAATTTGATCGCCCGATTTCAGTCCAGCCTTGACCGCTGGAGATCCTTGAATGGGTTCAAGCACCGT
>JBAVRC010000197.1:0-1614 GCA_049694615.1 Thermosynechococcaceae cyanobacterium
TGTTGATCCTTATCTGAATCACTAAGTACCTTAGAAAGGTTATCAGGTATATTTACATTTAAGAAGTCAGAAATATCATCTCGATCAATGACTGAACTTAACGAATTGTACATAACTATTCTCCTGATATATAGCTTACCCAGAGGAATTGGATTGAGTTATTAGTCAAGCGTATTCAGTATCTTCAAGTAGTCTATGCTTGAAGAAATCTTCTTTGTCTCATGAGTTTGAAACAAAAATAATATGTTGAACACTGCTGGGTTTGGTAAGTTGGTTGTTGCGAACAAACCATGCAATCGTTTGATCTAAAAATATTATTCCCCAGTGTTTTGGGAATTGATCAGTCGCGCTGAATTTTAGTGGATTAATTTTCTGTCCATACTTGTCCAAATAGAAAAGTAAATTTATTTCTTTCAGAGAAAAATATGTAATCCTCTCTTTAGAGAGTTCCCATATCGATCATCGGTTCATCAGCAACCGACTAAAACGGACACATCCTGTAATGTGTTGTATCTGATCATGAAGTTGAAGCGATCGCTCAGGACACATTCGTCGATATCATCCCAGCGAATGCTGAATGGCTTGTAACTGAGCCAGGACTTGCTTTTGACCAATCAGGTCTTTTGCCCATTCAATGCCTTCAGTCAGCGTTGCAGCACCGTTTAGGTGCCACAAATAAAATCCGCTGTTCCAAAGGACAGCCGGGTAAAGCTCCGACGTGTCTTGCCCATTTAAGACCTGATCCACGGATGCTGCCCAGTCCTCTACGTTGCGATAAGGCACTTCCGGTCCATTGAGGTGCATGTCTCTGGCATTGCACAACATCCGCTCCAGTTCGGGGGCTCCTTTATAAGCCCCAATGATGGCGGTGCGATCGCGCGGTAGGTCGCAACTGCCTTCCAACCCTTTTATGGTGGTATAGCGAGTCCGACCGTGCAGCCGAAATGCCTCCTGCATCATCGCTTCTGTGGGGGGATGCACATACCCCGACAATAAATGGGCCTCGCCCGCATAGGGACACCAGAACAGTTCCAATGTGGCAAAGGGGGGACGTTTGCCCAGTTGATCGCGAGCCTCCACCAAAGGTTGTAATGCCGGAAAGTGGCGGGGGGTGTAGAGCATCCCCACATTGTTTTGGACTAAGGATTGACTGATTTGGACTAGGCTCAACCCAGACCAATTGACGCCTAAAGCTTGCCAAAGCTCAATCAACGGCACTCCGTATTTGGTTGCCATGCGATCGCCCCCATGCATCAACACCGGACACCCTGCCGCAGCTAAAACCAACGCCGTGATGGGCAAGATGGGGGCCGTGCGCGATCGCCCATCGTAGGGCACACTGAACACCGCCACAGGCTTTGGGGAAGCAATAGCAGGCACCTGAGGTCCAAGTGCATCGTAGGCATCCAACATCCCGGCTAATTCTTCTCCTGTGGGACGCTTGATGCGATGGGCAATTAAAAACGCACCAATCTGAATCGGCGTGGCGTCTTGACACAAAATGAGGCGAGTTGCGGTTTCCGCTTCGGCACGGGTGAGGGATTTGCTGGTATGTGTCCCGCTGCCCACTTTTTTCAACAGCTCTCGAAAAACGTCACTCATAAAGGCTTTGGT
>JBAVRC010000198.1:0-3198 GCA_049694615.1 Thermosynechococcaceae cyanobacterium
GACGTATTTCATAAACCCCCCAATGTTTTGTAATAGTTCCCTTCTCAATGGGTCGAATCACGCTCACACCTAAGGTTCAACGCGAAATTTTCCCAGCTCTAGCCCCAGCTAGAGAATGATGGCGAACGATGGCAATAACTGATGGGTGTTTTGTCGAGATGTCCTCCAGACGATTTAATGGTCTATCGACGAGTACCCTTTAACGAATGTGCCGCGAGTATCAAACCAGACGAACCGTCGAGCGGGACTAGCCACGCCATAATGGAAAGGGTTGTAAAAACTATGGAAGCTATGGCAGACATCAATACAGGAAACTCCATACCCCAGGATTGTGCTTATGCCAATTTCCAGGGCTTGGACGGGCCAGGGGTCAATTTGAGCCACAGGTGTTTCTTGGCTGCGAACTTCCAGGGCGCGCAATTACAGCGGGCCAATTTGTCAGCCTGCGATTTGCGGCGTGTTCAGTTTCAAGGCGCAGACCTGAGCGAGGCCCAGTTAACCGATGCCTGCTTAAATCGTGCCGATCTCCGTCAAGCAAATTTGCGTGGGGCTGTACTAGAGGGTGCGAAATTACAAGGGGCACTCTACGATACCCAAACCCTCTGGCCAGAGGGATTTAACTACAAACGATCAGGGGCTGTGGGTCCTGCCGCACAGTTAAATGGGGCATACCTCAATACGGTTGATCTGCGCGAAGTGGATTTACAACAAGCCAATTTGTTGGGTGCTTATCTCAGTGGCGCTGACTTGAGCGGGGCCAATTTGCAAGGTGCGGTTCTGAGCGGATCCGATTTACGTCGGGCTTACTTGACTGGAGCTTGTCTGCGGAATGCACGGTTCAATGGTGCGGATTTGGCTGGGGTGGACTTTCGGGCTGCCGACTTGAGCGATGTCGAGTTAGAGCATATTAATAGTATTGCAGGGGCAGACTTCTTTCTTGTTCAGGGGCTGAGCGATGCCAATCGCGCCAAACTGTTGGGGCGCCCTGCGGCTGAGTTGGATGTGTGGAATGCCTTTACGCGCCGTACAACCCGCGAAAGCTTAACCCCCACTGCTGTTGAAGGATGACCCCATGTAAGATGGATGGTTGCGTCGTTAAACTCTATTGAGCTGGGTTATGGTCAAGCCGACAAGTCGTCCGAACTGTCCGAATTTTTCCTCGGGTCCCTGTGCCAAGCGGCCCGGTTGGACTGCCAATGCGTTGAGCAATGCCCTGGTGGGCCGTTCCCATCGGTCGAAAGCCGGACGAGAACGCCTCAAAGCAGTGATTACACAAACCAAAGCCATGCTGGGGATTCCTGAATCCTACCTGTGTGGGATTGTCCCTGCCTCTGACACAGGTGCCGTAGAACTGGCGCTATGGTCATTGTTAGGTGCACGGGGCGTCGATGTACTGGCTTGGGAAAGTTTTGGCGGAAGCTGGGTCACAGATATTCAAAAACAATTGAAGTTGGGCGATTGCCGCATTTTTAAGGCCGATTATGGCCTATTACCCGATTTGTCCCAGGTCGACTGCGATCGCGATGTCATCTTCACCTGGAATGGCACTACCTCCGGGGTTAAACTGCCCAACGGCGACTGGATTCCTGATACCCGTCAGGGGCTGACCATTGCCGACTCGACCTCAGCGGTCTTTGCCATGGATCTGCCCTGGTCGAAACTGGATGTGGTCACTTGGTCTTGGCAAAAGGTCATGGGGGGCGAAGCAGCCCACGGGATGTTGGTGTTGAGCCCCCGTGCCGTGGAGCGACTGGAGACCTATACGCCCTCCTGGCCATTGCCTAAAATCTTTCGACTGACCAAAGGCGGCAAAGTAGATCAAGCCATTTTTGCGGGAGACACCATTAATACCCCGTCCATGTTGTGTGTTGAGGATGCGTTGGATGGTCTGAAGTGGGCCCAGGAACAAGGCGGCCTCGCGGGCCTAATCCAACGATCTGAAGCAAACTTGCAGGCGATCGCCGATTGGGTCGATCAAACCGATTGGGTTGATTTTCTGGCCGTCGATCCAGCCACCCGCTCCAATACCTCTGTTTGTTTGAAGGTCGTCGATACCTGGTTTGTTGGGTTATCAAGCGAGGAGCAAGCCAAGACAATCAAAAAATTGGTGGCGTTGTTAGAGCAAGAACAAGTTGCCTACGATATTGCCTCCTATCGCGATGCCCCTTCCGGTTTACGCATTTGGGCTGGGGCCACGGTGGAAACCTCAGACATCGCAGCCCTGTTGCCTTGGGTGAGTTGGGCTTACGCTGAAGCGAAAGCCGCGTAATGGTGTCGATTGACCGAAGCCCTGCTGTATAAACGGTCGCAATCGCAGAATCAATCCACCGATTCTGCGATTGCGATCGGACAACGTACTCCATGAACTGTGAGTTCAGCGGTCAATATCTGGCGTAAACCGTTGTGAAAAACGCATTAATTTTGATTTTGATGGTGCTGACCCAGGTCTTTGGCGATCTGTGGCTCAGCGAGGGTATGAAGGTTTTTGGACAAGTCACGTCTTTTACACTTCCTGCCGTATTGAGTTTGGTCGGGTATCTCCTCACAAGTCCCTGGATTGTCTTGGGCGTTGTCACCCTAATTTTTTCTCTGATTTGTTACCTAACTGCTATTTCTCGCTTCGATCTCAGCTATGTTTTACCGATTCATGCTTCTGGGTACGTGTTTAACGCACTATTTGCCTGGTTGATTTTGGGGGAACAGGTGTCTGGATTGCGCTGGGCTGCAACGGTTCTAGTGGCCTTTGGCGTCTATCTGATTAATCGTAGTCAGCGCAAAACAGCCTCGAAACCATCACCCAACCCAGTCGCATTTCGCAAACCCATGCCAGCCTTGCTATTTTTGGTCGCCACCACGCCCTATATGCCCAGAATTTGGTTGGGGGTTGCTGTCCTGGTTCTGGCCGATGCGGCTGGAGATCTATTGCTGGCACGCGGCATGAAACAGGTGGGACGGGTTAGCTTGCGATCGCTCCCAGAACTCATCAAATTAGGGCAGCAGATTATCTTCAACCCGTGGATTTTGCGCGGTGTTGGTGCCCAGGCGATCGCCTTTTTTGCCTTTTTGTGTCTCTTGAGTTGGGCCGATGTCAGCTATGTGCGTCCGGCCACGGCCCTGACCTATGCCGCTAGTCTCTTAGGAGCACGTTATCTCTTGCAAGAACCTGTGGTTCCTGGTCGTTTTTGGGGGATGGTCGTG
>JBAVRC010000199.1:0-1560 GCA_049694615.1 Thermosynechococcaceae cyanobacterium
AGCCACAACAATTCCGTGCGTAAATTCTTCAAATTTGCCCGAATGGATTTGGATGGCTTGTTTTAATTGGACAATATCGCCGCGTCGCATGGTTAAATTCCTTCTATCTCTTTTTGAATGAACTGCATTCACATCGACTCAGCCATTCATTCACCCACAAAGGACAGAAAACTCATGTTCAACCAAACAGTCATCCAACTCAGCTAAAAGATCCATCTCCCATAGGATTTCTGACATTATAACCGAAAGGTCTTCTTCCTTCTCAAACGGGATCGCTAGCTCATACTCTCCCCCTTTTTTACCCAGTTTGACCATTCGATACGAGGCAAGAACCTGATTCTCGATTTTTCGCTTCACTTTGGCTCTGTTTTGACCCGACAGCGTTCTATCTTCAACTTTAAGTTTCAGTAAAATGTTCGCTTCATGACCAAATTTTGCGTCAGGGTTAACTTGTTCAGAGTTCAAAATGGATCGCCCATTTCTCTCTTCCACAGTTACCCCTAACTTTTGGGGCAACTGCCGTACCTCCGCTAACAACTGCTCCAGTTGTTGTACATTCCCGTGCCACACCTGCTCAAACGACATCTCGCCCTTTTCGAGATTGTCTTGAAAGTGCGGCGGCAATTGCGTCAACTCCGCCATCCGTGTCAGCAATTGCCGCTGTTCCCGACTCAGGTTCTGGGCATACACCGTCTGTTCCGACCGATGCTCTTCCTCAATCCGATAAAAGGCTTGGATTGCAGCTTCCTGTTCCACGGCCAAGGTATAGCGACGAAACGATCGCTCGTCTGTGTGGCCTGTCAATCGTCGGGCATGGGCTGGGTCCATCCCCATCCGCAATAGCTCTGTGGCACCCGTATGCCGAAACTGATGGGGATGCAGTCCCGGTAATCCGGCCAGTTCTCCAATGCGCTCCACGGCAAAGTAGACGCCGTGATAACTCAGACGATCACCTTCCCATCCGGCATGATGGGACAAAATTAAGGGACGCTCCGGCGTCAATGCCTCGCCTTGGCTCCGCCGCCATTCCAAATAGGTCTGGATTGCCCGTTGTCCGGCTTCGGAGAGCGGAACGAGTCGCGGTTGTTTCGTTTTGGTTTGGGTCAGCGTCACCAGGCGTCCGTCGAATGAACCCACATTGGTCGAAACCGCTTCCCCAGCCCGTAGGTTGTGGCTGAGCAGATGCACCAACGCACTGTCCCGCCATCGCGTTGCCTCCCTCTGGGCGATCGCCGCCCAAACCCTGTCCATCTCCTCCGGGGTCAGACTTTGGGCCAGGGGTAAGGGCACCCGCTCAAACTTCACCCCGGTTGTCGGATTTTGGGGGCATAGCTCTGGGTGGAACTGACACAACCACCGAAAAAAGCTTTTGAGGGCTGTTAGGGCACTGTTAAGACTGTTCTTGGCCAGTGTCTTGCCCGTCGCGACTTCCAGTTCCATCAAGTACCCTTTGTACTGGCCTAGATGGCGGGACTGTAAGTCGGCCCAGCGACATTGTGTCCAACCCAGAAATCGTCTCAGTTCTCGCTCGTATAGCTTTTGGCTATTGGGCGATAGATT
>JBAVRC010000200.1:0-5227 GCA_049694615.1 Thermosynechococcaceae cyanobacterium
CAGTTCGATGAGGGCGGCTGTAGCGTTGTGCTTCATTGGGGTAAGACGGATCTTTCGACGATTGCTCTATCTTATTCTCGAATTTCCCTTTTCCCTCGGTGATTGGCGATGATACAGGCGATCGCTACAGCAAAAGCTATGTTTCGGATAGTGCGATCAGTTTGGTTCATTTCAGTGGATTCTGGCTGTTCAGAAAGGTTGGGCGATCGGGGGATCTTCAAACCTCAGATTAGACTCGTCCGCCTAAGGATCTAAGTTAGATCTGGTGCGAAGAGAGTTCATCTTTTTCTAGTTTACTGATACTAACTCTTGTTTCCTTCAACCCCCACGTAATAATAGAATCATCACCTTCGTTATGAATTACAATTGAAAAATACTTGTCTTCTTTTGATAATCTTTTCACAGAAAAATTAATCTAATAACTTTGGTTCTTCTGGATCAATGACTATAAGCGAAACTCATGAATCGTCAAATCCCTATATGGCAGAGATTTCAGTGAAGCCAAGACTATCGTTTAGTATCAATAAGATGCATTCTTCGGTGCAGACCTAGAAGAGCCGACAAGGCTTTTAGGACACATTCTGTATCTCACTCAATCAGGAACCGCTATAAACCTGTGGGTTGATACCCTTGATTCGTAACCCAATTATCTTATAAAAAATATTTTTCCTTTATACTGACCTTGAAATGATGTGGCATCAAGACCTGTAATGCTCTTGAGTTGAGGTGGAACTCCTTCATAAGAATAAAAATAATTTAATGTACCTTTTTTACAATTACTACATACTGATGGAGTATGAGTATAGGTTTCAATTGGCACAGTAGATGGTAACCCTGTTATGGCCTGAGAATAATATCCGGCCAGAATAATTTTATTAATCTTCACTCCTTTGCCGATGTTGATTTTCCACAGTGTTTGATCGTAAGCCATTAACGCAAGCACAATAGGTCTGGAGGTATCAGCAACATTAATAACAACTTCTTTCTGAGTTGTAATGCCAGCATATTTTTTATGACATTCCATGATAATTGCTTGATTTTCTATATCTCCTTCACACTTTGCCCACCAGGGTCTGTCATCAACACCAGGTGGAGCAAATCCTTCATAAACTCCAACTACATGAAGTAAGAGGGTATTAAGAGATGAGGTAGATCTAGGAGCACGATTTGTATTAAAGCCTGGATTTTCTCGAAAACTGAGAGAATGAATATGAGGACAGAGCATTGGAACATCATCTATTAAGTCGTCAGGACTATCTGTTATGGTGCCTCCCTCCCGCAAATTAATAGTTACTTCCGTTACGCCCTGACGATTTAGCTCTCCTAACTTTGCAATTATCTGATGGCACGAGTTACTAGCTGGAGAAGAAGAGGGTTGAGGGATAGTGGGTTGAGACTGCTGCCTCCGCCTTGGATTTTGCCTTAACTCCCGGATTATGTCCTCTTGAACGGGGCCAAGAATATCTATAGGTGCTCCAAATAACTGTGCATTGACTCTAGAAGCAGTTAATGGGACCAGTGCCACCAGCGTAATCCAAAAGTATTTAAATTTTCTCATGGTTGGCTCCTTTTGTTAGGGACTCTCAGATTAGCATTTCTAAAATTAGTGGACTCACAAACAATTCCACTCAAGTCAGAATCAGACAAGTTGACTTCACTAAGTTCAACTTCGTAAAAACTGCATCTTTGAAAATTAGACCCGCTCAAATTTGTTCCTTTTGGCACCTTCAACTGCCGGAACGTCCCAATAGATAAAAAATTTCTTTCTCCAGCAGCGTATCGATCAATCAGTTCTTGAATATTCATTAAAACCGAACAGTTCACACTGCTCAAGCAACAGCAATTTTATGTTCCCCATCAGTAGGTTCTGATCGCTCTGACCGATAACATAAAGCAGCCTAACGGCATTGAGCTCACCGGACGGCGACTCGCTTCGCATCATAAACGATCGCGTTTCCCTCCGTTCCGGTGCAGCGAATCGTTATACAACGCGACTTTGAGGAACCCGATCGCATTTCCCCGTATTTTACCCCACCGACCGCCCACTCCAAGATGTAACGGCGATCGCCCCCACCTAAATCTCCAAACGTTTCACAACCGATTCATGGTTCCTTGCACTCTTTGAGCTTCTTTGGCTTCTTGCATTTTGTGATGGCTTCTTAAGCCATTTGCAAGGTTTTTGAGTGGAGGTCTTTGAGACACTTTCAAAATGGAGATAAACCATTTGCAAAGTCTTTGAGTTGAGGTTTTTGAATTGACCAAACTGTGAATAAATGGTCATCTCCAAAATCTAAGCCACAGCCCATTCTTCGAACCAGAAACTAACCTCAACCCGTTTAATGCACCCTACTTCTTCGCGACCGTATAACGGCTGGCGTATCAGCGGGCGGACTTGCAAAATAAGCGAAGACATAGCGTTGTGATCCGTTCCGTTGCATACGCTCGTTAGACATGTGCAGTAGAGCGACCTGAACCATTGTTGCTATTGTACCGCCAGCGCGATGCAGTTTGCCTACTGGATGATAGCAACCGTCTCACCACTCTAACCGCCATCACTCACAACCGCAGCCCAAAAAAAAACACTACTTAAACTCAGTAACAAAACCAAAAATGAACTGAACAAAAACCTAGAAACCGCTGGCGGGGTCTAACGGCTTGTGCTTCACAGGCGGCTAGTAAAGTATAACTCAGCACCAGCGTATTTCGACCGTCCTGTGCAAGCGCTGGTTGGGTATCTGTCAATCACTGATGTACGTGAATTTAACTCACCTTAAAAGTTAAGGACAAATAACAATTGATATATACCATTCGCTAGGCTTTGAACTTGAATTATTAACAGTTTTAATTGGAAGTGTGATTCCAATCTTATCCATCTCAGCGGTAATAATTGTGTTCATCGCTGGAACCATTTTTTCTTCGGGATGCCCATTATCTTTGATAATGCTAATTGTACCCTTGAGCGCTTTAGACGTTAACGGCCCTTCGTCTTTCCATTCCGAAATATATGAAGATCCAAACTGCCCAGAATTAACAAGAGCAGAGGAAATTTTCACTGCAAGCTCTTGCATTGTAATATTGGACTTGGCAGATGGACACAGCAGCACTCCAGTATCAGTCTTTGAGTCATCTACAATTTGCAGTAGAAGCTTCTGTCCCTTTGCGCTGGCTAAATAGCTGACTAACTCTGGACTCATTTTTACTTTTGAATAAGAGTTGACTACTTCAACAGCCCATCGCCTCAACTCAAGGCGCATTTTTATTGCTTCATCATCTTTTTTAGGCTCTATCTTACTATCAGAAAGTTTTAGAATATCGATTGCCATGGCGACGTAATCCTTGGCTAAGGTTTCACTGTTATTAATCCGTGTCACCGTAGCCGTAGTAAGACCAACTAAAGCACCAATAATTGCTGTAGAGATTGGTAGTAACCATGACTGTATTGAGCGAGGACTTTTGTCATTACCACCGACCATGTAAGAACTCCTTGTTCTCTATCCTCTCGGTCTACCCAACGGCCATGAGTTCACCAGACGGCCTTGCATTTTCAATCATAACCGATCGCGTTAACCTCCGTTCTGGTGCAACGAATAGTTAGACCAAAGTAATGCGATCGCCCCTGACACCTTGCCTCCCCTCAACCGCCAGCGGACTGCACTGAATGAAACTTTTGAGATTTATGGATGCCCTTTGCACTCAATAAACTCCTTAATATTTTTGTACTCCTTGCACTTCATAAACTCTTTAATATTTTTGTACTCCTTACACTTCATAAATTAAACCATGTAACAATACTCATTGAACTTTTTATGAGTTATAAATTTCACGGTACTTCGAGGACTATATGAACTATATGATGCTGAAGAACTCAATGCACTTTATGAGCTTAGTACAATTGAAAAACTCGATGCATTTTATATACTTAGGGCAGTTGAAAAACTGAGGGGAAATCGCACTTCCTATCTCTCAATAAAAAACCGAAATATTTGCGAACAAAGCACTGACATCGCTGGCGGTCTAACGTCATCTGCATCAGCGGACGAAGATGAATTATAAGCTTTAAGATAGCGTATCCCTACGTTCCGCTGCATGCAGTAGTTAGGGATGTCCCGCTTAGAGCGCATTTCTAAATAAAAAAGGATAGGTGCTTACGTCAACGGCGTATATCTCTGGGTTTATCTCGATCAGCCGTGTAAGAAATCTCCACCTTTAACTGACCTTTTCCCTTGAAATTAGGTATTACTGGAGTTCCGGGAATTCCTATCACCATATATTCTTTTTCCTGGTTGAATTTTTGCCAATTACCACCAAACTTAACCTCTTGCAAGCCTTCTTCGTAAGTTATCCTAACTTTGTCAGTAGCAAAAAGCTGAATCTGAGTGTTAATTGGTTTACTAAGGTCAATAACCGGGAATATCTTTTCTGGATAATTATCATTAACTTGTCTTCTACTTAATGGAGAGCCGTTGATGTCCCGCCCAGCTACTATCCCATCTCCATGTATAGTAGTGCTCATGGTTGTTTGATTTGCTTGTTGACGGTTTCTGAAAAATAAGAAACCCAAAACTGCAACACCTACACCACTAAATACCCATTCTTTATTATTCAATAACCACCTTACAAAATCTTGGTTGCCATCATCTTTGCTATTTTGATTAGAAGGGTGTGGGGTTTCAGGTTTATTTTGAGAAATGTAGTTAATATTGTCTTGAGAATGTAAACCTTCGGCTATTGAACTCGCAGAATATGATGTAACCAGAACCATTATGGATATATAGAGTAAAAAATGTATCTTCATTCATTAATCCTCTCTAAAGCTAGTACTAAAATTCCCACTCTCTTAATGACAAACCGCTTTCAGATCTATAGAAATCTAACGTCGTCGCATCAGCGGACGGCATTGCATTGCTAGCATGATGATCGCGTTTTCCTCCGTTCCGCTGCATGCAGTAGTTAGACAAAAAACATTGCCATCAGAGGCTCTAACCGAGTTTCCAAATATCCTCATTAGATGTCCAGCTATAGGGGCAGTAGAATACCCCTTGCTACCTTGCAAGTGCATTAACGAACTCGCGCCCATCATAGCTGACACCGAAGAGGTAGAGGCGACCTTTGAAAACGGTCGCTGTCAGCGGTTGATTAGTAGTGCTGCCACCACCGACTTCGCTCCATCCACTCCAGTTGCTCCCGTCGAACGTATTAACGAACTCACCCCCTGAAGTACTGACAC
>JBAVRC010000201.1:0-2813 GCA_049694615.1 Thermosynechococcaceae cyanobacterium
CCTTGGGCATTGCCAAAACAGGCGTTGAGACAGAGCTAATCGATTTCAACGCCGTCGATCAACAAGATGTGCGCGATCTGGTCAATACCGCTGCGGGCGTGGTGATCGGCATGCCGTCTCAAAGCGATCCCATCGCCCAGACCAACTTGAGTACGATTTTGGCCGCAGCCCATGCCAAGCAGGCCATTGGCTTCTTTGAGTCCGGCGGCGATCGCGATGAACCTATCTATCCCCTCCGCAATAAGTTCCGCGAGGTGGGCGTTACGGAGTTGTTTCCCCCCATTTTGGTCAAAGAAGCCCCCAATTTATCCCTCGACCAAGTCTGCGAAGAAGCGGGCACCGATTTAGGCCAATGGCTCACTCGCGATCGCACGGTCAAGCAAATCAAAGCCCTGGATACCGATCTGGAAATGGCCCTAGGGCGCATTAGCGGCGGACTCTATATCCTCACCGCCCGCAAAGCCGAAACGGCCAGCGCTATGTTGGCCTCTTGGGTGACCCAGGCCAGTGCCAGTCCACCGGGGGTGGCGATCGCCGTGGCCAAGGATCGGGCCATCGAAGCGTTTTTGCACAGCGGAGATCGATTTGTCCTGAATGTGCTGGAAGAAGGCAATTACCAAGCCTTAATGCGGCATTTTCTCAAACGCTTTCCGCCGGGGGGCGATCGCTTTGCGGGGGTAAAAACCTATGACGCGAGCAACGGGTCGCCCATTTTAGCCGATGCCCTCGCCTACATGGAATGCGAGGTCACCAGCCGCATGGACTGCGGCGATCACTGGGTCATTTACAGCACCGTTCAATCTGGGCGCGTGGCCAAAGCGCAGGGTGTAACTGCCATTCACCATCGCAAAGTCGGCAATCACTATTAAGCAACGATCTGTCCTGTCTTGCATTTGGAGCAGCGATATCATGGATCTTTTTCCCAAAACTCACGCTTCACCCAACAACACCTGGCTCAACAGCGGTCGCATGATCCGCATTCTGGAGTCCGTCCAGGACGTCATCGTCATTTCCCTCTGCATGAGCTTGTTTTGCCTCATGTTGGTGCAACTCTACGAAACCGTGATGTCGCTGCTGCCGCCCTTGGATTTTCCCTCTGTGACCTCGGACATCCTGTTTCTGCTGATTTTGGTCGAGTTATTTCGGCTGCTCATTATTTATCTGCAAGAACATCGCGTGTCCATTGGGGTTGCCGTGGAAGTCTCCATTGTGTCCGTCCTGCGGGAAATGATCGTCCGAGGCGTCCTCGAAACCCCCTGGACCCAAGTGTTGGCCACCTGTGCCTTTCTCCTCAGCTTAGGGGCTTTGCTCGTGAGTCGGGTCTGGCTGCCCCCCACCTTTGAAGGCATTGACCCCGAACAAATCGTCTCGCAACGCTACCGGGCGATGCATGATGTGCCCGAATCCAATGACTCGCTCCGCCATGGCCCCGCGATCGCCACATCGGTCCCGCTGGATGTGCGTCAACCTGTCCTTCGCGAAAATCACTAGTTCTCTCTAACACCCTATGTCGCTACCTACCCTTACCCCCCTGGCCGAACCCATGAGTGCCCCTCGCCCTCGCGATATTCAAGTGCTGGAGTTGGGAGTCAATACCCACATTTTGCGATCGCGCACCTGGGATCGCCTCAAGTTTGAAGCCGAATATGCCCGCCAACGTGGCACCACCGCTAACTCCTATCTGATTTGCGCGGATCGAACCCTATTGATCGATCCGCCAGGGGAGTCTTTTACGACCCTTTATTTACAGGCGTTGCAAGAGCAAATTGACCCGACTCAACTCCATTACATCCTGCTCGGTCACGTTAACCCCAACCGAATGGCGACCCTGAAACAACTGGTGGCCCTTGCCCCTCAAGCCACGTTACTGTGCTCCAAACCAGCGGCCAACGTCCTCAAAGCGGCCTTCCCCGAATGGACCGAAAAGCTGCAATCCGTGCGGGGCGAAGAAACCCTCGACTTAGGGCAGGGGCATTGCCTCCAGTTTCGATTTGTGCCCACTCCCAACTGGCCCGATGGCTTATGGACTTACGACCCTGCCACCCGGATCCTCTTTACCGATAAGTTCTTCGGCACCCACGTTTGCGAAGATGCACTGTTTGATGAAAATTGGAAACAACTGGATGCGGATCGGCACTACTACTTCGACTGTCTCCATGCCCCTCAAGCTAAACAGGTGGAGGCAGCCCTCGATAAGCTCCTGGCCTTGGATGTCCGATCCTATGCCCCAGCCCACGGCCCTGTCGTGCGCCACAGCCTCAGTCGCTTTAGCTACGATTATCGCCAATGGTGTCAGCAACAAGCTCAGCAAGACCTCCGCGTCGCCCTCCTCTATGCCTCTGCCTACGGCAATACTGCCACCCTGGCCAGTGCGATCGCCCAAGGGTTAATTCAGTCCGAGGTGGCGGTTGAGTCCATCAACTGCGAACTCGCCTCGCCCGATGAAATTACCCGAGCCGTAGAAGCCTGCGATGGCTTTATCATCGGTTCGCCGACTCTCGGTGGCCATGCCCCGGCCCAAATTCAAACCGCTTTAGGACTGGTCCTGTCTGCCGCCCCCAAAACCAAGTTAGCGGGTGTCTTCGGTTCCTACGGCTGGAGCGGGGAAGCCGTTGACCTGATTGAAGGCAAACTTCAGGATGCCAACTACCGCTTTGGCTTTGATCCCATTCGCGTGCGCTTTAGCCCCACCGACGAGACCCTGCAACAATGCACCGCCGCTGGGGTCGAATTTGCCCAAACCCTTAAAAAATCTAAAAAGCTGCGCAGTTCCCGACAAGCGCTGCCCGATGCTCAAACCGATCGTACGGAAC
>JBAVRC010000202.1:0-7796 GCA_049694615.1 Thermosynechococcaceae cyanobacterium
GATCAGCTGTGCGCTATAATTCGAGTACTGATGTTCACTCGTGATCTATGGCTTCAATAGGAAAAAATGAAGGCAATAACTATGTTAACTGAAGTTACCTTAGAACAGCGTTTGATCACCCTTGAGCAAGCGGTCTCTGATCTTCAAGTTCGAGTTGCAAAAAATCCTAACTCAGAAAACTGGCTAGAGAACCTTATTGGCTCGATTTCTGATGATGAAGCTTTTGCCGAAGCTTTAGAACATGGACGTATTTTTCGCCAATCAGATTGTTCTATAGATTTGAACCATGAACAATCGTGAAGTATTTGCTCGACACGGATCATATTAGTATTTTACAGCGGCGATCAGGTTTAGATTTTACGCGTCTAGCATTTCGGATAGCTCAGCATCCTCCTACTGATTTTGCTTTGTCTATCGTTAGCTTTCACGAACAGATTTTGGGTGCACATACATTTGTTCAGCGTGCCCGGACAGATATTGAGATAATGCGTGGGTACACCCTGCTGCAAGAAACTCTGCAAGGATTTGCTAAAGCTCCCGTTTTATCCTTTGACAATCAAGCTATTGTGGTCTTTAACACATTGAAAAATCAGCAAATTCGTGTTTCAACAATGGATTTGAGAATTGCCGCAATTGCGCTGTCTCAGAATTTAGTTTTGTTGACTAGAAATATAAGTGATTTTGGTAGAATTACAAGCTTGCTTATAGAAGATTGGACGCTTTGATGAATGTAGGTAGCTTCCTGATTTTCTCTATATACAAAATATAAAAAATAAATTTATTTTCGGTGTCTGTGTGATTTTAATATGTGAAGGGGGTACTCTAGGAGCGTGGCTTTTTTCGATTGTATATGACAAAGGGGGTACCAATGACCTCAACAACCTATACCCTTTGCCAACCCTATAACCTGAGTAAACGTGATCGCATTGATCCGCGCTTTAACCGCCACTATGGTTCGTGAAGATGGGGCATTGAGAAGCGATCGCCTACTCAGTCACTGTACCCCTCTCCTTTTGTATCAGCGGGAGACTGTCCAATGATTTTATTATGGCGATTCAGCGTAATGAATGAGTCGCCAATAAAGACCAGCCTTCGTAATAACCACATAGTGATGTTCTATGATGGAACCTAGAACACTATAGTTTTACTTGAAAACTGAACCAATGGATTCTTTGGTAGAGAGACTAAACCTTAAGCTGCATCAATGGCAACCTGATATCGCTGAACAAGTCAGACAGTCTGTGGCTGAGATTATTGAAATGGCCGATCAGGATTCCCTTGACATTTTGCATTCCAGAGCCGTTGAGCAAGAAGTGTTGGATTTACTAGATGAACCCGAAGTACGGAGAGGTTTGGCTGGCTGATTTGGGTTTAGTCGCCAAAACACGACCTGTTGTAATTGTCTCTCGTAATGACCCGCAACCGCCGCGAGCCTTAATCATCTATGTGCCACTCACAACACAGTATCGAGGCAGTGGGTATGAGGTGATATTGCCAAAGCTCAGATTTTTGATGCGAGACTCAGTTGCCAATGTGCAAGGATTGGCCTCCATTCCAATCGTTAGACTTGAGCGCAAGCTGGGTATATTGCCAGATGATGTAATGCTCAAAATTAAACAAGCATTATGCTTTGCCTTGGATCTAGAAATTGACCTTTGATATCGTTCCATGAGCAAAGATTAGTGAATGCCGTTGAGATGCGATCGCAGCCTTTTCCAGAGAGTGAATAATTTTGAACCTATTCCTTCCTATTGCAACAAACCCTAAGCCGTTACTGGCGCTTCTTCGAGCATTAACTTGGAGCGTTTCAACATCTCAGGAATTTCAATGGGGTACTTCCCAGTAAAACAGGCAGAACAAAAATGGGTCGGCGTATCCCGCGTGGCATCTACCATGCCTTGCCAACTTAAATAATGCAAAGAATCGACCCCGATCTGCTCAGCAATCTCGGCGACAGACTTGGTGGCTGCAATGAGGTGATCCTGACTATCCGTGTCAATGCCATAAAAACAAGGATGGGTGACCGGAGGCGACGAGATCCGCATGTGAACCTCGGTTGCTCCAGCATCGCGCAAAGCCTTGACAATTTTGCGACTGGTGGTGCCTCGTACAATGGAGTCGTCTACAAGCACCACACGTTTGCCTTCTAACACATCCCGCAAGGGGTTGAGTTTCATGCGAATGCCCATCTCTCGCATCTTTTGGGTGGGTTGGATAAAGGTGCGTCCCACATAACGGTTTTTAATTAATCCCTCCACATAGGGAATCCCCGATGCCTGGGAAAATCCAATGGCTGCTGGAATACCGGAGTCCGGCACCGCAATGACAATATCTGCCTCCACCAGGGATTCTTTGGCTAGGTAATGTCCAATGCGGGTGCGATAGGCATATAAACTTTCCCCATGCATTTGGCTGTCGGGACGGGCAAAATAAATCATCTCAAAGATGCAGAGTTTCCGCTCCGGTGCCGATGCCCAAGGGTAAGAGATCAATCCCTCTTGGGTAATGTGAACCAATTCCCCCGGTTCGACATCGCGGAGATAGTCGGCCCCAATAATGTCTAGCCCGCAGGTTTCAGACGCCAACACATAGTGTATCGGGCCGTCTTCCTCAGGATCTTCCTTGGGCAAAATGCCAATAACCAAGGGACGAATACCATGGGGATCGCGAACGCCCATGATCCCTTCCGGGGTGCCGATAACGAGACTAAACGCGCCTTCGCACAGCCGACAGGCTGCAATGGTGCCATCCACCCAGTCCTTCCCTTCAGCAATTTCATGGGCGATCGCATAGGCAATGCCCTCGGAGTCAGTGGTGGTTTCGAGGGTCCAATTGTCGGCTAGAAGTTGGTTGCGTAGATCGACCGTATTGACCAAATTCCCGTTGTGGGCCAGGACGAGGGGCCCCAGACGGGTCTGTACTAATACGGGTTGGGCATTCACAATGCGGCTGGATCCCGTGGTGGAATAACGGGTATGGCCAACGGCAATCGAGCCGTGCAGATCTTGCAAAATGTGCTCGTCAAACACCTGGGTCACAAGTCCCATCGCTTTGTGGATATGGACTTGCTTGTCCACAAACGTTGCGATTCCGGCAGACTCTTGTCCCCGATGCTGCAATGCAAATAAACCGAAATAGGTCAATTTTGCGGTTTGGATGCCGGGGGCGTAGATCCCGAACACCCCACAGGCTTCTTCCGGCTTATCAGGATGCAGTGAGGCCGAGTGGGGATCCTCATCTGCGCTGAAGGTAAAATCCAATGCGTCAGAGGGTTCGGTGAGAAAATCGGCCATGTTGAGGATGACTCCAGAGCGAGAAAACAAGCCAAATCGCAATTTTAAGGGAGGTCTAGTCTGCTTGCAAAGCCATTTCAATCGCGGTCAACCAAGGACCCGCCATCGCCTCCATCCTAGCGTTGATTAAAGACAGGTTATCCTCAGTTGTGACGATGAGTCCACTGTCTTCCGCAGTAACGGTCCCCAGTGTCTGCCAAGCGGCAGGTAAAACGTCCTGAAGATAGTCTTCCCAGGCGTTTTGCCAAGCTGGATCTACGGACACCAAAATACGCGCCCCGCCTTCGCCAAACAGGCATTCGTCCCAACGCTGTGCCCCGATTCCGGGCAACGTGATTTGTGCCCCCAATGATCCGGCAATACAGGCTTCTGCTAGGGCGATCGCCAAGCCGCCTTCGGCACAGTCGTGGGCCGACCGCACCCAGCCTTGCCGGATGCCATGACGACAAGCCGCTTGCACAGCGCTTTCTAGGTCAAAATCGATGCGCGGGGGACGTCCTGCAACCGTTTGATGAATCGTAGCCAAATATTCGGAGCCGCCTAAGGTGACCAGGGGACTGACCGTCCCGACTGGCAGGCCCAGCAAATAAATGCGATCGCCCGGTTGCCGCCAACCCTGACCGCAAATTTGCTGTAAATCAGGAATGAGTCCTACCATCCCCACCACCGGGGTCGGATAGATGGGTTGGGGGATTCCATCGCTATCCAGGGTTTCGTTGTAGAGGGAGACATTGCCGCCTGTGACAGGGGTTTTGAGGGCACGACAGCCCTCTGCCAATCCTCGACAGGCTTCGGCCAGTTGCCAATAGCCAATGGGTTTTTCGGGACTGCCAAAATTCAGGTTATCCGTCACCGCGACCGGGTCAGCCCCCACGCAACTCAAATTGCGTGCCGCTTCCGCCACGGTGGCCTTTGCCCCTTCGTAGGGGTCCAAATAGACATACCGCGCATTGCAGTCCACGGTCGCCGCTACCCCACGGGTGGCCGCTTGGGGCTTGAGGGGCGGATCGACCGGGCGGAGCCGCACCACAGCCGCGTCTGCACCACCGGGTAGCACCACGGTATTGTTTTGCACCTGATGATCGTATTGGCGATAGACCCACCGCTTGGAAGCAATAGTGGGTGTGCCTAAGAGGGTGAGCAGAATTTGGGTCCAGGTTTGCGGTCCATCGGGTAGTGTTATGCCTGTGGCGGAGCAGTCGGGGAGGCGATCGCCTGTCCAGGCCCAAGCAGCCTGCGCGTAAGCGGGCGGCTCTGCCAAGATTTCCCGTTCATAGATGGGGGTATTGTCCGAGAGCGCGGTTGCCGGAATTTCAGCCGCAATACCGCCCTGAAACCGGATCCGCACGATGGGTTCGGCAATAATTTCCCCAGCCACTACCGCTTGTAATCCCCAGCGATGGAAAATATCAATGAGTTCCGGTTCTCGACCCTTGTGGGCTACAAATAACATGCGCTCCTGAGACTCCGAGAGTAAATACTCATACGGCACCATGCCCGACTCTCGCACGGGAATTTTATCCAAGTCGAAATCCACGCCGACACCGCCTTTTGCGGCCATCTCGGCAGTGGAACAGGTAATCCCTGCTGCTCCCATATCTTGAGCTGCAACCACGGCTCCCGTCTTAAAGGCTTCCAGACACGCTTCAATTAAAGACTTTTCTAAAAACGGATCCCCTACTTGCACCGCAGGTCGATCCGCTTCCGAGGCATCGCTGAGTTCGGCGCTGGCAAAACTGGCCCCGCCCATGCCATCCCGTCCAGTGGTAGACCCCACATACAACACCGGATTGCCAATGCCCGCTGCCCCGGATTTGACGATTTCGGGGGTTTCCATGAGTCCCAAGGCCATGACATTGACCAAGGGGTTACCCGAATAGGCCGGGTCGAAATACACCTCGCCCCCCACCGTAGGTACCCCAACGCAATTCCCATAGTGGGAGATCCCTGATACCACGCCTGTAAACAGTCGTCGGGTGCGGGCGTCGGCTAAATCGCCAAACCGCAGCGAGTTGAGTAAAGCAATGGGACGGGCACCCATCGTAAAAATATCCCGTAAAATGCCGCCTACCCCTGTGGCAGCGCCTTGAAACGGCTCAATGGCAGAGGGATGGTTGTGGGACTCGACTTTAAAGGTCAGTTGTAACCCCTCGCCTAAGTCCACCACCCCCGCATTTTCGCCGGGACCGACCAGAATGCGCTCCCCGGTGGTCGGGAATTGCTTGAGCAGGGGCCGAGAATTCTTATAACAACAATGCTCCGACCACATCACGCCAAACATGCCCAACTCGGCCCGATTGGGGTGACGGCCCAATCGACGCACAATTTCCTCATATTCTTGCGGTTTTAGCCCTTCGGCTGCGATTTCTTCCGGCGGAAAGGGAGCAGAGGTTGACATGCACAGGTTACCAACGGCACAGCCTCCCATTGTACAAGGTGTTTCAGCCGCAACGGGAGGGTCGGAACCGCATCATTTTAAGGTTTTAGGTTCAGTGTGATACCGTTGCAAATCCTAAGGGCACAATTAAGTCAGTTTAGATGATAAGGATTGTAAAGATTTATTTAGCAAAGGTTTGATCATTTTGATAGGAGTTTGTGCAAAATTTTCAGCGTAGTTGAACTACAAATATCACTTGTCTGTATGGGGGAAATATATAATGCATCTGTCTGCATCTCATTTAGAAAATGCAGTACATTCGGGCTTAAATCCAGTACAAGCTATTCAAGAACATCTCAAACAACAGAGTAGTGGATGTCTTGAAATTAGCAGCGCATCGGTCAATTGGTTTGTCTATTTTGAGTATGGGCAACTGATCTACATTACCCACTCAGTTGATCCCGTTGATCGTTTGGATAGCCATCTCAAATGCCTGGGTCGCCACATCCCTACCCTTACGGCGGAAATACGCACCCAGATTCGTCTATCTCTGGATTTGCTAAGCGATCGCAACATGCACCCGCGCCAGGACTTTCACGGGATTGGGTTTGTTGGTAGAAGATCAAATTTTAACCGCTGAACAGGCGGAAAATCTGGTCAACAAACTTTCTAGAGAGGCATTGGAACACTTGCTAATGGTGCAAGAGCGTACCTACCGCTTTGCCTCGCTGTCTGGTCGATTCAGTCAGACCGATCCCATTGACTTTGATCGGTTGCTTCAGGACTGCCAACAACGAATCCAGGGCTGGAAAGCGTTAGACCCCTACATCGACTCCCCCTATCAGCGTCCTTATTTGTTCAGCCAATCTCACTCCGTCGATAAACTCTCTTCAGAGCAACGGCAACGTTTGGGCAAACTGCTGAAAGGGTTTAGTTTTCGGCACTTGGCCCTGCTGCTCGATCAAGATGAGCTAAAACTGATTAAAAGTCTGTACCCGTTGGTTTTAGACAAAACCATTCTGTTGCGCGACCCACAACCGCCCTACCATGATTTACCCACTTTTTCCAAAGCATCTTGCCCCGATGAACCTGAAGTAGCTGCCCTTTTTGCGTCAGAATTTTCAGATTTTGTAGCCAACCTTGATCAGATTTCTCAATCGGCTGCTCCGACAAAAACCTATCGTGTGGCTTGCGTAGACGATAGTCCGGCTATGTTGCAAACCATTGAACGATTTTTGGACCAAGACATCCTCTCATTATTTTTAGTCCAAGATTCAGTCAAAGCCTTGGTTGAAATGATGCGAATTAAGCCCGACTTAATTGTGCTGGATGTGGGTATGCCGAAGGTGGATGGTTATGAGTTATGCCGTTTACTCAGGAAACATCCTGTCTTTAAGTCAACGCCAATCATTATGGTGACCGATAATACGGGATTAATTGATCGGGCTAGGGCAAAGGTAGCTGGTGCGACAGACTATGTGACTAAGCCATTTACACAGGCAGAGCTACAAAAAATTGTCTTTCGACATCTTGCCTAACGACAATCAAATCGTCACCCAGGTTAAGTTTCAATCGAAATCCCTGACCGCCAACCGTGCCGCTCAACCCGACGGATGTCCTCTATCCTTTACTGTGGTGTGCGCATGGGGTCATCACGGGTACGGACAGTGAAGTCCCCCCTGTACTTTCTCGATCCAGCTCAATTGGCTTTGACCGCTAGGTCGCTGGTATAAATACTCAGTTTGTTCATTCTGAGCTTTTTCCCATCGGGGAAGTTGGTAAAACTACTCCATCAATAAAAGCGTGGTCACTTTTGTCAATATATTGTTATCATTTGTAATAACTACGACCTCGCTGGAAAACAGTTCAGGAGCAAAACCATGGATCACACATTCGAGTTGTCGATGGAACAGGAGTTTGGCATTCAGTCCTTCTCGGTTCAAGTGCAGAACCTGTCCCGCGAGGAAGCCCAAGACTTTCTCGTCAAGCTATACCGTCAAATGGTGATGAAAGAAACGATGTACAAACACTTCTTGGCCCAAGAATGGGGTATTGGCAGCTCCAAGCCCCGGATGAGCTAAAGAGATCGGTTCTCGGACGACCTTGGTCTCTTGCTTCGATTCACC
>JBAVRC010000203.1:0-12928 GCA_049694615.1 Thermosynechococcaceae cyanobacterium
GTTTCAACCGCCAGCAAAAATCTGGAGGTTATTTAATCCACGATCCTAAGCGGTTTTGGGCTTCACGAGGTTATCGAGACCCTCCACCACCTTGGCCGACAGGATTTTATCATTGGCCTTCAGTTGCCTGAGCACGTCTTGACCCGAAACCACATACCCAAACACGGCATAGCGGCCATCCAATAAATTGGACCCTGCCGGCGTCATTTCCGGTTCAAAGAGCAGGAAGAAAAACTGCGAAGATCCACCATTGGGGTTGTCGCCGGGAGGAGCCATGGCCACGGTGCCATAGGCTGAAAAGGGTAAAACAGGCTGCTCCAAATAACGTCCGGCATCTTCCAAGGTGATGCCGTAGAGAGGCTTGGCATCGCCTTTGACCAAAATTTCCATGGGAATCGCCCGATATTTGCCCGTAGTCGGATCCACAAAACCCACTTCAGCACCAGGGGGGTCGCCCGTTTGCAGCACGTAGGACTCTTCGGCGCGGGTAAAGGGCAGACCGTTATAAAAGCCGCGCTGTACCAAGTCCACAAAATTTCCAGCAGTCACTGGAGCACTGTAACCATCGGCCACCATCGTAATTGTGCCTTTGTTGGTTTCAATTTCAACGGTGGCTCGTCCTTTGAGTTGCGGCAAATTTTGATATTCCGCAGGTACCTCAAAGGGGAACTGAGTGACCATTGCCGATTCTAAACTACCAATGGTATTCAAAACCTCGTTCCGTTTGTCCATCAGTTGATCGCCGTCCTTGTTTTCGGCGATCGCCTTCAAGTCAGTCAACCCGGTCTCGATTTTGGCAACCATGTCGCTGGCCTGCGATCGCCGCGCTTCAGGGACCGCAGCTAAAATCTCGTCTTTGTGGCGACTCAACGCGGTGGTTGCCTTGGCCACATCGCTGTTGATGCCCGTCCAACGTCTGGCCCGAACTTGGATGCCAATATCTTCGATATCGCTTTGAACCCGCCGAATCGACTCATTGTCGAAGGGAAGAGACAACCGCAACAGCGATCGCGGATCGGTTACCGCATTGCCGCCCGGTAGGGCAGCCACTAAATTCGATGCATGGACGGGTAGACTGAGCGTTAAACAAAGCCCCAAAAGAAATACCAGGGATAGGCTAACCCGGACAAACCGATTCAACCCATTGCGTAAATTTTTCATAAAATTCAGATTACTGAGCCATGCCAGTCAGACTATAGGGGCGAACTTCCGTAATTTTAACCGAAACCTGTTGCCCCCGAAGCTGTGCAATGTCTCCGGCAAAAAAGGTCAACCGATTGCCCCTGGTACGTCCCATCACCTGGGTGGGATCCTTCGGGTTAACATCCTCGACCAATACGTCTTCAATGCGATGCAAGTACCGCTGCGATCGCTCTGCCACCTTCTGGTTCACTAATCGATTCAACCGCTGGAGGCGATCGCTCTTCACTGCCTCGTCGAGTTGATTCTCCCATACAGCAGCAGGTGTCCCAGGCCGGGGCGAATAGGCAGCGGTATTCAACATATCGAACTCCAGATCCTCGGTCAGTTTGAGGGTATTTTCAAACTGCTCCTCCGTCTCTCCCGGAAACCCGACAATGGCATCGGCACTGATAGAAGCATCGGGCATGTAAGACCGCACCAGGTTCACAATGCGGCGGTAACGTTCCTGGGTGTAACCGCGCCCCATGGCTTTGAGCACCTGATTGTCTCCCGACTGAAACGGGATATGAAAGTGCTCACACACCTTGGGCAACTCAGCACAGGCCCGAATCAAGCGCTCGGTAAAATAGCGCGGATGACTGGTGGCAAACCGAATGCGTTCAATTCCCGGCACATCATGCACAAAATAGAGCAAATCCGTCAGGGTATGTTGAAAGCGACCTTCTGCGGTCACTCCCGGTAAATCTCGCCCATAGGCATCAATGTTTTGCCCCAAGAGCGTCACTTCCTTAAAGCCCTGACGCCCCAATGCCTCCATCTCCGCTCGAATGGCTTCAGGGGTGCGGGACTGCTCCACGCCCCGCACCTGAGGGACCACACAATAGGTGCAGCGCTCATTACAGCCGTAAATGACATTCACCCAAGCCGTTACCGTGCTATCCCGGCGGGGTTTGGTGATGTCTTCCACAATATGGATGGGGTCTGTGGCTACCACCTGACTGCCCTCAAACACCTGTTCCAGGAGATCTTGCAGGCGATTGGCATGTTGCGGCCCCATGACTAAATCCAACTCCGGGACGCGCCGCAGGAGCGCTTCCCCTTCCTGTTGGGCCACACAACCCGCCACCACCAAGGTCAACCCCGGTTCCGTCAATTTGCGTTTGGCTTGACGGCCCAAGTAGGAATACACCTTTTGCTCGGCATTGTCGCGAATGGTGCAGGTGTTGTAGAGAATCACCTCCGCATCGTCCGGCTGTTCCGCCCACTGATAGCCCATTGCTTCTAAAACCCCGGCCATTCGCTCAGAATCGGCCTTATTCATCTGGCATCCGAAGGTTGTAATGTGATAGCGACGCGAAGCTGTAGTCATGCAAAATCAAACCGAACCATACGCAGAGAAACTCTTTACTATGGTAGAGCACGGCTGACTCGGTTCGCATTATCGCTCTTACCGTCCGGTTGGGCATCCTGAACATGGTATAAAAAGCAAGGGTCTTGGTGTATGGTCGGCTGTCCCGACTGCATACATTTCCCGCCTGAGCAATCCAAAATTTCTGCGCTTCCAGGCTGGATGTTGTTGCAACTGGCTTGGTAAGGGTGAATTTTGGGGGCTTATTTGTTCCAATTTGCTCTTTCTTCAAAATATTTCAACTTCATGACAGCGACCCTATCGTCTCATCCTGCTGCCGCGCAAGCGGAAACGCTCCAACTGCGGACCATTATTCAATCTCTTCCCAAAAGTTGCTTCGAGCAAGACCCTGTCCAGGCATGGCAGGGTCTTGGCGTCAGTGTCCTCTCTGTGGCACTCGGCTATGGGTTTATTGCAATTTCGCCTTGGTTTTTGTTGCCGTTAGCCTGGGTGGTAACCGGAACGGCCCTGACCGGATTTTTTGTCATTTCCCATGACTGTGGGCATCGTTCGTTTGCCAAGCAACGGTGGGTGAATGATTGGGTCGGGCATATTTTCATGTTGCCGCTGATTTATCCGTTTCATAGCTGGCGTATTTTACATAATATTCATCATGCCCACACCAATAAACTGGATGTGGATAATGCTTGGTTACCGGCTCAGCCCCAAGACTACGATCAGCTCCCGCCAGCAATCCAGTTTGCTTACGGAGCGCTGAGAAGTTATTTTTGGTGGGTGGGTTCCATTGCCCATTGGGCCAAACTCCACCTGGATTGGACCACTTTTGAGGGCAAAGAGCGCCAACAAGTTAAGGTGTCTGTCTTGGCTGTTTTGGCGTTTTCTGCAATTTTCTTTCCGACCCTCATCGCCACAACGGGACTTTGGGGTCTGGTGAAGTTCTGGTTGGTGCCTTGGCTGGTCTACCACTTTTGGATGAGTACCTTTACCCTGGTTCACCACACCGCCCCCCATATTCCCTTTAAGCCGGACGCCGAATGGGATGCTGCCGAAGCGCAATTAATGGGAACGGTGCATTGCGACTATCCCCATTGGGTTGAGGTGCTTTGCCACGATATTAATGTCCATATTCCTCACCATATTTCAACAGCGATTCCATCCTATCGTCTTCGTTTGGCCCACCAAAGCTTAAAGGCAAACTGGGGTGGCTATCTTCAGGAATGTCGCTTTAGCTGGGCGTTAATGAAGACTATTGTGCAGACCTGTCACATCTACGACCGCGATCGCAACTACAAGTCTTGCAAGGACCACCTTCAAGGACGCGCTAGTTAAGATTAATTCATCGATATAAAAAGGCCAGCTAAACAAATTAGCTGGCCTTTTTTAATTTTCCTGAATTGACGTTAGTTGGTGGGAGACGGTGCAGTGCGCAGATCGGCCAACCGAATTTTGGTAGCCAAGCCAAAGGTTCTGAGCACCTGAATCATCATCCAGGTGGTATCGAATTCCCACCATTGCAGACCATGACGGGCCGAATGGGGAAAGGCATGGTGATTATTGTGCCAGCCTTCGCCATAGGTGAGCAGCGCCACCCACCAGCAATTGGTAGAGCGATCGCTCACATCGTGGGTGCGGTATCCAAACTTATGGGTGGCACTATTCACAAACCAGGTGCAGTGGTAAACCAGCACCAAGCGCATAAAAATGCCCCACACTACAAAGGACCAGCCCCCCAACAGATAGAGCGCCAGCCCCAACAGAATTTGAATGCCTAAAAAATAGCGATCCAAAAATCGATAGACTGGATCGCCATTGATATCTTTAGTTAACTGTTCAACATCGGCCCTAGCGGGCACCTTAAACATCATCCAACCCATGTGGCTCCACCAAAACCCACGATTGGAGTTATGGGGATCCGGGGTAGTATCAGAGTGCATGTGATGACTGCGATGGAGTCCGACCCAATCAATGACTCCACTTTCGCAGGACAGCGAGCCGCAAAAGACCAAAAAATACTCTAACCATTTGGGAGCTTGAAAACTGCGATGGGTCACCATACGATGCCATCCCAGGGTAACGCCTAAACCACCCGTCACCCAATGCAAAAACAGCATGAGTCCAACGGCTGTCAAACTAAAGTTGCTGGGTAAGAAAGCAAACAGAGCCCCCACATGGATAGCAGCCATAAATAGAATAATGGGCCAAGCTAAAGGGGGTTTTGTAAGGGTTGTTGCAACAGTCATCCAAAGACCTTTCAGTAACAATTGACAGGGTGAGCCTCATCCGCTAAAATTTCCACCCTCTGCTTTGGGATCCCTAAATACAGGGGGGTAGGTCCATCAGCTTAAAACTGTCCTGCAAAGAAAACGCTCAGGCAACACCCTTAGGATTTAGGGGCACATTTTGACTTAAACTAACGTTTTTGCCCAAAGAGCCGTATTTTGAATGCAATTATGCAGTTACAAGCCGCAGAAAAGGCACTGTCACCCATCTTTTCTAATATTGACACCCAAGTCAAGAAAAATCTACATAAGGTTCTGGACGCCTTTCGCGATCATCGGGTCGGTTCGCACCACTTTACAAGTGTGTCGGGCTATGGACACGACGATTTGGGCCGCGAAACCCTAGATCGGGTGTTTGCCCAAGTCATGGGCGCAGAAGCGGCGGCGGTGCGGGTACAGTTTGTGTCGGGCACCCATGCGATCGCCTGTGCCCTATTCGGCATCCTGCGACCGGGGGACGAGATGGTGGCTGTTGCCGGGGCTCCCTACGACACCCTAGAAGAAGTCATCGGTCTGCGTGGCCAAGGCCAAGGATCCTTGCGAGATTTTGGCGTGACCTATCGGCAACTGGATCTCACCCCAGCTGGACTGATCGACTGGGATGCGTTGACCCAAGCCCTTTCCCCCCAGACCCGGCTGGTTCATATTCAACGATCCTGCGGCTATGCTTGGCGACCGAGCCTTAGTCTGGCGGACATTGCGCAGATTGTGGATCGCGTGAAACGGCACAATCCCAACATTCTTTGTTTTGTGGACAACTGCTACGGCGAATTTATCGAGACTCAAGAACCCACGGCGGTGGGAGCCGATCTGATGGCGGGATCTCTGATTAAAAATCCGGGGGGAACCATTGCCACCGCAGGGGGTTATGTGGCCGGACGCACCGATTTGGTCGAGGCGGCATGCTACCGACTCACGTCTCCCGGCATCGGTCGTCATGGTGGTGCCACCTTCGATCAGCATCGACTGCTGTTTCAAGGTTTGTTTCTGGCCCCGCAAATGGTGGGGGAAGCCATGAAAGGCAATCACCTGGTGGCCCATGTATTTCAGCAGCTCGGTTATCCTGTTAATCCCCTGCCGGAAGCGCCCCGTCGGGATGTGATTCAAGCCATTCGCCTGGGATCGCCACAAAAGCTGAAAGCCTTCTGTCGGGCCATTCAGCAGCATTCCCCCGTGGGAGCCTATCTAGACCCCGTTCCGGCGGAAATGCCCGGTTACGAGAGCGAGCTGGTCATGGCGGGTGGCACCTTCATCGATGGCAGCACGTCGGAATTTTCTGCGGATGGGCCGTTGCGGGAGCCTTACATTGTCTTTTGCCAAGGCGGTACCCACTGGACCCACGTGGCGATCGCCCTTGAAGCCGCCGTTGCTGCGGTCGGTCCAGCATGAGTGAGATAGATCACAGCCAATGACATTGCAGTATCACTGTCTAATCGAAGCGTTAACCGGAAGATAATCTCATCCACTTAACGCTAAGGAGTCAGATCAAATGAACACGCAACTGATTGGCCAATGGACCTTGATTGATGATCGCCTCGCTTGGGTATGGACAACGGTGGAAGCCGATGTCAAGCCCAACAGGGTTGAACTCCGTCGTCCAGTTCCCGCCCTGGAAAAAGTAGCAGCTTAATCGGTTGAAACCCAGAATAGACACACAGAATCGGCTCAGCAGGAATTGTATGTTCTCTTTCTATTTATGGCCAAAGACTGGCCCAACCCTGACGAACCCAATTCTGAACCCCTGCAACCCCGCGTTGCCACAGGGGGGTGCCTTGTTGTTCCCACCAGGTTGTTGCCGCTACAAAAATTGATTGCCCTGCTTTTTGCAACACAGGCCATCCCCATTGCCATAGTGATGTCCCTAACACACGGAGGACCGCGACCAGGGCAATCAAGAGGGTTTGCAGTATTTTCCAAATCACAGGCCACCAACGTTGGCAAAACGGAATCCCTTCGGTTTTGCACCAGTTGATGAGGGCGGCAAGGGTATCGCGTCCTTGTTGCCAGATCAGGGGCCATTGTTGCTGACCGTATTGCCACAGGCGATGCAGTTGTGGTTCCACCCAGGCCATTGCTTTGTCGAGAGCACCCAGCACTTGTTCCAGGGGGTGTTGCTCGTACCCTAGGACATTGGCCTCCACATCAATGGCTGCATGCGTCGCCGAAACAGCAGGTATCTTTTCCGATGCAATCCGAATCTTGCCCTGTGTCTTTTGTTCGGATGGTTCGGTTAGATCGTTATCTTCCAGCCATCGTCGGCGCACCCGCGCCGGATCGATAATCCACTCGGCAGGTAAAGAAACAGGTGCTGGCAGGGGGAGGGCAGGGGCTGTTGCTGCCTGGGCAGGATCCGGCAGGGCCAAGGTGAAGGGCATCAGGGCGATCGCCCCAATCCCTGCAACCAAAAGACCGCGATAGGTTTGCAACCGTTGCCCGATCCGGTGTGGCAGGGAAGGGTGGGATTGAACCGGAACGGCAGCAACGATTGTTTTGGGTTGTCCAACCAATGCGCTGTGGGATTGCCCCACAAGCTTGATGTGAACAGTACGACGGATGGCATCCCAAGTCTGCCGAAATAAGCTGTTTAAATCGAACGTTTTCTTTGAAGGAAGGGGCGGCAGAACTGCATCGGCGATTGGGGCCAGAGCTACGGTTGGGCGAGGTTTCAGAACAAGCTGACTCTGACGCATTTGACGCACAATCTGGCCAATTCTCCGAGCTATTGGAAATGAGGGGACCCGTTGCAACGGCGAAACCAGATGGGGCCGGGGGAGCGAAGGGGTATGGATGGGGTGGTTAGCAGGTAGTAGGGAAAGCTGGGCAATCGGTTGCTGCTGGACCCATGCCATAAGACCATGAATGACCCGGACCGGAAGACTCCACTGCGGTCGGATGGGAATGGGTCGGGTTTGCCAGGTTTGCCAGGAAGGGAGTTGGCGATCAGGCTGGAATAGACGTTGTGATCGCAGGGCATCCGCAATTTCCCAAACGATGCGTTGATGCAGTCGCCGCTGTTGATCGAGGGTCAGAATATCCAGACTTTGATTGTCTGGGGTGGTCAAAACCAACGTGCGACTGGCGAGGGTACTGGCAACCCCTCGAAACAGCATAGGTCGAGGCAGTGTAAACGTGGGAGCGGCAGCGAGAGCCCATGGGGACGTTGGCGCAAGGGGCAAGACCCGCTGTAACTGACAACGCCACTGGTGCAAAATGCGTCCCAACCTCGCGGGCCAGGATTTAGGGGGTTGGGGAATGGGGCGTAACACCACTTGCCAGTCATGACTATTGCCAGACCCGCAGACCTCTGTTGCAACGGGCAATGGCTGGAGTTCCAGTGCGCCTAGGACATTCTGAATCGGTTGGTCGGTTTCCGCGATGGGGTCGATACCCAAAGCAGCAACAAGTCTGCGTGCCCCTTGGGTTGCCGTTGGTTTGAAGACCCGTCCGCTCCAACGCCCTGCCTGAAACATCAGATAGAACGGGTAAAGGGCAATCTGCGCGCCCCAAGCCGTGGCCACCTTAAACTGACGCCAGCGCAATTGGAGTTGATCTTGCCACTGCTGCGCTTGCGATTGTAGGGTTTGAAAGAGGCGACTTTGATAGCGGCGGGAGGACATGGCTTCAACTCCTTAACCTTGCACGATGGTCACAATCGGGAGGTTGGCCCCTATTGTACGCTGCCCTGTGGCGATCGCAGCATACCGCTAGACAAGAATTCACCAACATGAGGTGGTCGGGTTACCCTAGGGAAAAGGATGCGGATAGGAAAGACATTTTCTGATGGTGCAAGTTCCAATTAAAGCCATCACGTTGGCTGAATTTTTACAACAGCCCGAAACGCAACCCGCCAGTGAGTTCATCAATGGGCAGATTGTGCAGAAACCGATGCCTCAAGGAGAACACAGCTTAATCCAAGGCGAATTGGTGACGGCTATTAATGCCGTCTTAAAACCAGCCAAAATTGCCCGAGCCTTTCCTGAGCTACGCTGCACCTTTGGTGATGACACGGTAGTCCCCGACGTTGCTGTCTTTCGCTGGGACCGGATCCCCCGCACCGCAGAGGGCCGTATTGCCAATCATTTTGCGATCGCCCCAGATTGGACGATTGAAATTCTGTCGCCGGGGCAAAGTCCAACCAAGGTCATCAAAAAGATCTTTCATTGCATTACCCATGGCACACAATGCGGCTGGTTAATCGATACCCAAGAACAAGTTGTGTTGACCTATGGACCCACTTTACACTCAGGCTTGTTTGAAGCCCCAGACGCGCTGCTACCCGTTCCCGACTTTGCCCAAGATTTTCGGTTGACGTTTGGCGTATTATTTGGCTGGTTAATGGAATAGTCTTTAATTCTATGTCTCATCGGCAACAGTTGCTTCAAGTCAGAACCAGTGGCAAGTGCCTCAGTAATATCACGCGTCAGGTTCAAAATGCGGTGACCCAATCGGGGGTGATGACCGGATTGTGCGCCTTGTTTTTGCGCCACACCTCAGCCAGCTTGATTATTCAAGAAAATGCAGACCCAGATGTTTTGCAAGATCTCGAAACCTTTCTGGCTCAACTCATTCCCGAAGGGGCGCACTATCGCCATAGCACCGAAGGCCCGGACGATATGCCAGCCCATATTCGGACCGCCCTCACCCATACATCAGAGCAAATTCCCATTAATGGTGGGCGACTGGTTCTAGGCACTTGGCAGGGCATTTACCTTTGGGAACATCGTCAGCACGGTTCGCTGCGCGAGGTTGTAATTCATGTGTCAGGAGATTAAAGGCTCTCGTTCAGGAGGTTTTTATGGCTCGGTTTAGTCCCTACTCGCTCCAGCTTCAAATCACGCGCTTATTTAAGGACGGTCAGTCCTTTTTTGCCACGTCAAAAGTAGAGCAGTGGCTCCTAGAGCGTGGCGAGAATCCACAAGCCTATACCATTACCTTTCAACGGCGACCTGCGCCTGCCGGGTCTGAGATGCCCTTTTGGATTGAAACGGAACTCAAACGACGGGATGGGCAACCCGTGGAAGCATGGTTAATTCAGCAACTGCACGAACAGGCTTAAACCACTGAGCTATCAAACGGGGAGCGTAATGGGTTTGGGCTTGACCCGCAACACAATGAGGGTCATGTCGTCGTTTTGGATGCCTTGCCGTCCGATAAAAGATTGAACTTGGCCAAATAAATAGTCCAAAATTTGTTGCGGGGTTTGGCATCGATGGCAAGCCTCATGAAACGCTTTGACTAAATTCTCTTCGTCAAAACGTTCGCCACTGGTGGGGTTGGCCGCATCCGTGAATCCATCGGTGTAATAAATGATGGTATCGCCAGGAAATAGCTGCACCTGACTTTCGCAAAATTCAGTATTGATGTCTAAGCCAATCAGCATGCCATCGGTATCCAGATGCTCTATGCGGTCCGTCTGCGATCGCCACAACAAGGGCGGATGGTGAGCGGCATTACTATAGAACAGGGTTTGGGTTTTGGGGTCGTATTCCGAGTAAAACAGCGTCACAAAGCGATTGGAGGTTTCTAAATCGCCATACATGACCGAGTTGAGATCCTGTAAAATCCGGGCTGGCGAATGGCGGTTGAGAATATCGGTCCGCAACATTCCCCGCGTCATGGTCATGATTAACCCTGCTGGAACCCCTTTTCCCATCACATCGCCAATGACCAAGCTCCAGCGATCCGCATTACTACTCTGATAGGGTTGGGCTGTGGGATGGGCCAAGGAAATAGGAATGAAGTCGTAGTAATCTCCCCCCACTTGACTAGCCGTTTTACAGGTTGCGGCTAACTCCACGCCTTCAATATCGGGGCATTGATTAGGGAGCAACCGGGCTTGAATTTCAGCACCAATTTCCAGTTCCCGTGCTAAGCGTTCTTGTTTGCGAACTTGGGCATTGAGATCGTCGTTTTCAATGGCGACAGCCGTTTGATCGGCTACAAGTTGGGCCAGTTTTTGACGGGTTTCTGTCCATTCGTAGCCGGGATTCCGACTAAAGAGATAGAGCCGACCCCGTTCGTGGGGTTCGACATGCCGCACCAAAATGGCGGTACTGAACCAGCGATAGTCGTCATCTAAGAGTCGGCTCAGTTGTTGTTCGAGCAGTGCCGCGTACTTAGAGGGCGAGATCTGGCCAGCGCTCAACGCTTGAGTGGCCATTTCTAGGGCATTACGAATCTGACGCGATGGATTACTTTCATGAAAGAACAACTGATCGATCAAAACTTGGCCATTGGGACGAAACAAAACCAAGGCTGCTGCATCTGCATCCGTGACGCGGCTCACAATCAGCGGAATCAGCGCCAGAAATTGATTGAGATTGTTAAAACTACGTAACGAAAAGCTAAGAGAACTCAGCAAATCCTGAACTTTCCGCTGCTCGCGTTGCAACCGGGCCACCAGTTTTTTGAGGGTAGGAATGGACGCGGCGGGGGGCTGTAATCCCTGGAATGTCTGATCCAGGGACTCCGACGATGGTTTTGGAGTCGGTACCGCAGTCATAACGGGTGGTTGCACGCCTTCCATTGGGTGATTTAAGCCAGGTTTGTCAGTAGATTCAAGTTCTGAACAGATAGCTTAACACCCTTGCTTCATAAATGGGCATGGAATATAAAGCGGGATATTCGATCAGCCCTCTCCCCAGGGCTACGATATCCACACATCTCTGGCTTAAGCTCTTCCCTCTCGCCTTATGAAGCTGCAATTCCAAAGGCATTGAAGATGGGTTATAGGTCTACACGTTGGTTCAGCGGCCTACGGATATCTCGATTAGTCCAAAGGTTTGTTATTCCAAATCCACTTCAATCCGGCCTATGCCCGTACCGGGATAGTAGTTACTCAAGATTTGCTCGTAGGTGTAGCCCTTTTCAGCCAGACTTAAGGCACCCAGTTGACTCATGCCATGACCTTGAAAGGCTTCCGCCACAATGTCATCAGAGGCCGCATAGAGGGATTCCACAATGCCACCGCGATAGCTGACAAAGGATCCGGCGGTTTCATCCACGGCTTTGCGGGTGGTTTCGGCTTCCGATTCGATGCCTTTATACACTTGGTAGTACTCGTCTGAACCGAGGTGATACAGCTTATGGGCGGGTTTGAAGTAGTAGGTCAAGGCATAGGAGCGGGCGGCGATCGCCTGGGCTTTAAGGGCATGGGGTGGCCAACTGGGCGATACTTCAGCACCGACAACGCTATAGAGGTATTGGCGCAAGTTGACGTAGTTGATGGCCCAGAGTTTGCTGCCATTGGCGGTTAGCAGGAGGTTGCCACGATACCCGCGATCGCCCAAATACACAATACTGTTGGGATCGGGGGCCACCCAAACCAGGTTCGGGACTGCTTGACTGCCCAAGCGCACCTCCGATCCATCTGCCTGGATCGGGTAGGACTGACCTGGGCCTAGGGTGGCCAACGCTCGACCGCTGCCATCGAAGAATTTGCCGCTACCGGATACTGCGACATTCAGAACAGGGACCCCACTGGCGATCGCCACATGGATTTCCACCGACGAGTCGACGTTGGGCAAGAGGGCCGCACGGGCCAATTGACTGCGGCGGGCCAGTTCCGTTTTCGACAAAACGGGTTTAGGGGGCGGCGTCGGTTTCGGTTGAGGCGTCGAAATGGGCTGGGTTGGGGGAAGGGAGGGTTGACGGGTGGCGATCGCGCTGGGCGATGGCAACTGGCGTTGGACAGCAGAATGGGGGGTGGCAGGGGTTGGCGGTGGAGCGTTGAGAAATGGGAAAGCAGAAAAGGTCGGAGAAGGGAGGGGTTGGGGCATGACCGTATCGTTGGGATCAGAATGCGACCCTGATTGCGCGATTCCCCAAATCGGCACTGGTAGCAGCAGGATGGGCAACAACCAGGGTCTTTGCTTGAACCATTGCGGTAAGGTTGTTTTTGTCATGATCTAGAAAAAACCTAAGCACTGGAGTGGATTGTCTTTCGGGATGTCGGCTTTGTGGATGCCTTGGGCGATGTAGGTGAAGGGTTTGTCTTAATCTGCATCTTTCATGATGCCTTCGAGGAGTGCGAACAATTTTTGGATAGCGTTGATGAATTGTTTGTAGTCGATCAGGAGGACATCAAAGTCTTGTGCATAGCCCACACCCAAGCCAGCCTTAGCAACAACCCGAACAC
>JBAVRC010000204.1:0-2857 GCA_049694615.1 Thermosynechococcaceae cyanobacterium
GTATAACAAGTCGTTGGAGCGGAACGGAGATTTATACGCTCAGTTGTGGTTGAAAATGCATCACCGTCCGCTCAACTCCAAGCCGTTAGACTGCTATAGGAGTCCTCATCCATTTTCACTGAATATAAACATGCAGTGTAAGCCATTTTGCTGCAAATGCTAAGGTAATGATTAGTTAAAAGTCAGATGAGTCAGAAAACTAAGTCTGAAAATTTATTTGAAAAATTTTGTGATTTGAACCAAATTCCTTGGGAAAAAATTGAAGAGTCATCCTTGGCAAAAAGACCAGATTATCAAGTTGAATTTTTTGGGCAAGACTTTATTGTAGAAATCAAACAGTTTGATCCCAACAAGGAGGAACGAGATTTAATTAGAAGGCAGCAGCAAGGGGAAAATATTGCCTTTTCTATAAATCCTGGTGAAAGGATCCGAAAAGCAATTCGTAGCGCAAACTCACAATTGAGACAGCTTTCTAAAGGAACAATACCAACTTTGCTAGTTGTATATGATAATGTCACTTCAGCTCCATGGTGGGATCACACAAGCGAATACTCCATGATGACGGCAATGAAAGGTGTTGACCAAATACCAATCAAAGTTCCTAGAGATCCGAAAAAATCAGTTATTTTTGGAGAATTAGAGTCAGGCGGTAAACGAGCAATGCGCTCAGATGCTAACACTACAGTTAGTGCGGTAGCAGAAATCAGGCCATATGCTGATGACGATATTCACTTTCGGGTCTATCACAATTGGTTTGCATCTGTACCAATTGACCCAGCTTTGCTTCGTATTAGTAACATCAAACAGTTCCGTCTTCCTGAAGTTTCCCGAAATAGTCTTGATAAAAGCTGGGAACTTCTATGATTAAAGTATTCTGCCTTCGTTCAATCAGAACGTTAGGCTGCCAATCTTACCTCATCAAGTGTTTGGACTAAGCTTAATCTAAAATCACCCTCAATCTCCAATTCAAGCCAGTGAGTCTTCAACATCAATCAGCTAAAATGCCTCGCACTAGCGGTAAAATAGTTTCAATGGTTCGTGTCGCTGTACTGGTCTAACCAGGGTTTGCAGCGGATGGCCTCAACACCCTGGTGATACTCGAAAATTCTTGCCACCGCTGAAGCCCAAGCCGTTAGACCCCGCCAGAAATTGCTGGGTTTTGGTTTAGCCCATTTCTGGGGTTAGCTGCTGAGGTTAAGCGGTAGAGTTTCTGATCTGGGGTTATGACCGTTGTAGGATAATATCGAGCAGTCGCAAAAAATAGGAGAGAACAGCTATGATTGATCTCATGATTTCTCAGAGTTTCCTAGTCGCTCAAGTTTGGATACCACCGACAAATCAGATGTATCAGCCAAGCCGAAACTATCCCTGGGGAGCGCAGCCGCCGATAGTACAGCAGCAGAGACCGGGGTATAGCAGAGTGCAACCATCAAGATCTAACAGACCTGATAAAAAAGCCTGTTTTCAAGCTAGACAATATGTTCGCGAACATGGTTCTCCAAGTTTAGGACCTTACGAACCTTATCACAAGGCTTTTTGGTATTACTTGCATAATGACTGCCGGCAATATTTTGGACCGCTTTAAGTTCTCTTGATTAGGCTCCCGTTCTTAAAAATTTTGGTTCTTCCGTAATTTCCGTGATACTCCCAATACAGTCGTTGAAACCACTAGCGGTTTCTAATGTTTTGTTCAGTCCATGTTTGGTTTTGTTTCTGAGCTTTAGTGGTGTGGGTTTTGGGCTGGGGCTTATGTTTTTTTGATCGAGCTGGCGGTAAAAAATAGCTTCAATGGTTCAGGTCGCTCTACGGCACATGTCTAACTATTCATTGGAGCGGAACGGAGGTTTACGCTAGTTCTGCGGTTATTCTCCAAGACCGTCCGCTCAATTCAAGGCCGTTAGACTGCCATAGCTTTGATTACATCAGATTAAAAAAACATTATTGAGACCATGAAATTAAAACGTAAGAGGAGTACCTCATGTCCCAAGACCTGCTTCTATATACTCAAAATTTGCAACAAGCCAAACAAGAAATAGTAGCTCTTGGCGGAAGAGTTACCCAGCAGTTCACAGATATGGTGATTGTTGTAAATCTCCCAGACTCAGCTGATCCTCAAACCTTACAGCAATCCAAAACTGTTCCACCCAGTTCACTCGATTCGGTATCACAACTAGCAGTAAATGCCTGGAATAAACTTCAGTTAAAGAGACTAGCTGATGAAGCACCCAGCGCGACAGAAGGACTCAGTTGGGACACGCCGGGATATTCATCACCCCGTTATGCTGAAAATGAACCTGATGTAATTAATCGTTCTGCTACTCTAATAGAAGAACTTCCTGAAGAGTCCACCGGAACCCCAACAAGTCGCTATATGGTCGGATCTATAGCAGTTGGTGTCGTAATTGTTTCAGGAACTCAGCCTGATCTGGCTTTTTCAACTGCGGAACAACAACAGGTGATTCAAGAAGTGCAAGAAGGACTCAATTTCCTTGCAAGCGCTGACCCTCGTGCGAACATTACCTTTGTTTATGATATTCGCCTTGTCACAGTATCCGCGACTCCCGGTTCTACTAACACCAAAGAAAATGCTGAATCGCCTTGGCGTGATGCTGCACTTCAGCAAATGGGTTTTCCAGCAAATCGCTCAGGCTCAGAGCAATATGTTCAAAATCTGAGAAGTAGCAGAGGAACCGATTGGGCTTATGTTGGCTATTTCACTAAATATCCTCTGAATCATTTTGCCTACGCAGGGGGTGAAAGAGTTGTCATGCACTATGACAACGATAGTTCAATGCCACTGAAATAAGGAGGCACAAAAAATCTGTAAGGCTTGATTTAGGTGCATCATAGCCTTACA
>JBAVRC010000205.1:0-3029 GCA_049694615.1 Thermosynechococcaceae cyanobacterium
CTGCAACGCCAGTTGCACCACCAGGTCACGGGGAATCATTTCATGGCCAAAGTTCAGGCCCACGCCAACCTCATAGCGACCCGTCAGGCGACGGGCGATCGCCTCAACCGTCGTGAAATAAAGACCATCTGCATTGGGCATAAGACCCCCTAGGCGATCGCCGTGTTTTCCACATTCCGTGATGCAATCCGACGCGGATCAGCCACCAGGGGCACACAAACCCCAGAGACCGAGAAGCGCTCACGCCGAGGGTCCGTCTCAATCACACGGGTCGTAGGCGCAAGCCCACCATTAAAGTCATTGGTCGCATTGGGTAAAATAGCCTGCTCCACCATTCCGGGCCAGAGAAAGCCATAATAGCCCGCCGGGAAATAAAGCCCAGGCGTAGTGACTCCCGCCTCATCCCGACTGTAGTAATTGGCATCCGTAACCAAGAGAGAAACCCGGCCAGGGGTACCATCGGAACGAGACAACCGCCGTGAAATCTCATCCGAGACCTCCTGCAAAGTTGGAGGCGGCGCATTGCCGAGCGCCGCTGCATCCACCGCACCCAATTCCGTAATCACCCCACGGCCCCGCAGCACAACTTCACGGGTTGTATTTTGATTCCGCAAACTGACCCATTCCCGCGCACCCATGCCAATAAACGGCGGATAGGCACGGATGTTGCCGTAGTAAGCATCCAAATGGTCCACGATATCCTGAATCCCATTAGCCGTTGCCGGTTGGGACCATCGACCATTCCCCGTCTTAGTCGCAGCCAAATTGCCAGCCGGAATCTGATCCACATAGGTGAGGGTTACCGGAAGTTTCGTCCGTAAATCGGTATAGGCCACACGCCCCAGTAATGCAGTCCGCAGACTAAAAAAGAAAAGTGTATTCATCACCGCTTGAGATAACTCAGGCGTTTTTGCCATGAACGCATTTTTAATTTGTTGAGCCGCCTTCACGCCTGCAGGGCCAGACCGCTCCAACATAGTCATGCGATACATGAGATTAAAGTCAGTCTCAGTAAACAGCGACGACTTAGCAATTTTCAAATCGCCCACATTCTCAGTCGTAAGCTGCACTTGCTCACGATCTTGCGGGATATCCTGATCAGTCCCCACCACATAGGCCAGAGAGGGACGCGATCGCCGCAGTTTCATCAACGCCAGATCCCTGTCCATGTACTGAACCATCGGGAACAACTTCAACAGAGCCGAGTCCGGCATCCCATCCTCATAGGTCTCACCCGTAATCGACTCACGGGTAAGCGTGAGGTCAATCAGCTTAGTAACCTTAGGCATCTGAGAATTAATCAACTCAATCACAGAATAGACAGACATAAAGCGCACCCAAAAATAATAAGATGTCTAAGAAAAAACCAAATTCGGAAACAGTTGCGCCAACTCATGATCAAAATGGGGAAGCCGCGACTTAATCACCGTTGCACCCACAAACAGCGCCAGATTATTGTTCTCGCCATAGAGCAAGTCATGGGGAAGCGAAGGCGTCAGCAGTCCCAAGCCCAAGCGATCGCGCATCGGATAGGAACCATCTGCACCAATCACCAACCCGGCAATGGTCGCAGTCGCGATCGCACCGTCCAACGTGATGGTGTCCAAAACCGGATCCACAGAAGCAACCGTACCCAGCACGCGATAGCGCGAACCAGTCCCAGATTCACCCCCACCCAAAAGCAGCAAAGTTCCATTCCCCGCCGTCGTTGAAGTCACCACAATGAGGAATGGGTCGGTTGAAGGGGTCGTGATATGGATGGCAGCCGCCACGGATACAAAGTCAAAATCGTCGAACAGGCTATCGGCCTGCAACCCAGCAACCACCGACGCGGCTAGGGCGGTCAAGGTGGAAAACCCAGACACCGTATGGGAATAAGTCAACCCGTTCAAGGTGATGGTCAGCGTGTCGCCATTGGCCCAAGTCAATGCAAAATTTAATCGGTGATAGGGAAACACCACCACCACATCATCGCCAGGAATAAAAAACCGAGCCGTCTTCGGCGTAACCGTCAACGTCGTCACACCAGCAGTAGCCTCAGAGACAACCCTTGTTCGTGGTAAAACCCGCAGGTTATCCGACCCATCAATCGTTCCCGCAAAGGCACCCGGAGGAATTAATTTTTGGGTAATCCCCCGCGCTCCAGCACTGGCCGTCATATAGGCCGGGTCAATCACACAAGCATTCGGCGATCGCAGGCCAATGTCATTAGCCAGCACTGGCGGATAAGTCGCCTCATCGTAGTCATAAGTTCGTCGCGTTACCATGTCTCAAAAACTCCTAATAGGGTTTAGCCATCGCCATGATCTCTTGCAATTGCGCGTCATCCACATCCGTGGCAGGGTCAGTTCCGGGCTTTGGATCAATCGGTTGTTTAGCCCGGAATCCAGCCAACTGCACCGGATAAAACCGCTCCAACACATCCAAAACCAACTCAACCGGATCCGACTGGCGCACCGCACTGAAGGACGCGATCGCCGTGTTAAAGTCACCGCTGCTCCCCCCAAACAACGTATCGAACGCTCCGGGCGTCAACGTGCCATCCGTCCGCATCTGTTGCGCACGAACCACCAGCCGAGAATAGTCTCGTGTAGCCGCAGCCTCAGACCGCAGACGCAGTAATTCGGTTTGTTCCGGTTTGAAGGCCGCAATATGCGATCGCAACGCATTCACCTGATCCGGGGAATAACCCGCCGTCGAAACCGCCATCTGATCCGCTTCAGCAGGGGTCGGCGGCAACGTATTCAGTTTTGCCGCCCATTCATTCAGCATGACAATAAGATCCGCAATCGCCGCATTCTTCAGGTCCACAGAGGTACGACCCGCTAAGGTATCCGCATCGGCGTGGTCAATGTCGTATATGAGATCGGTAAAATTCCAGACCAGATCGTTCAGTTCCCAGCGGGCCTCAGCCAACACCTCAGCCGCGAAGGTATCCCGCAAGGTTAGGGACGCCGTAGTAATGGCTTTGGGCCTTAACCTTTTGGCAGAAGCCCCAAACAAACCAGCTCCGGGCAACGCCTGTATGC
>JBAVRC010000206.1:0-2267 GCA_049694615.1 Thermosynechococcaceae cyanobacterium
ACCTCGATGCCTGTGGCTGAGGTGTGCGATGGCATGGTAGTGGAACCCAACTGTGTTTATGTGATTCCGCCCAATGCAAAAATGGCGATCGCCCAAGGCATCCTCAAGCTAACGACCCGCGAGAAAACCCGTGGGGTGGCCATGCCCATCGATGCATTCTTTCTCTCTTTGGCTGAAGATCGGGGCAGTCGGGCGATCGCAGTCGTGCTTTCTGGGGGCGAATCCGATGGCGCACGGGGACTCGAAGCCGTAAAAGGGGCGGGCGGTATTACCTTTGCGCAGTGCGAAGCTTCGGCCAAAGTGAGCAGTATGCCCAATACCGTTGTTGCCACAGGTCAGGTTGATTTTGTCCTGACGCCGCCAGACATTGCAGCGGAACTGGCCAACATTAGCCGTCATCCCTATGTCGCCCACACCTCGCCTGCTAAAGCCATTGCAGCGCTTGCTGAAGGCGAAACGGCCCTGCAAACGATCTTCGCGCTGCTGCGCACGGCGACAGGCGTAGACTTCACCCTGTATAAACACGCCACATTAAAGCGACGAATTTTGCGGCGCATGGTGCTGTACAGACTGGAAAGCCTAGAAGATTACGTCATTTACTTGCAAGAACATTCGGCAGAAGTGCAGGCATTGCACGAGGATATGCTGATTAATGTCACCCGTTTCTTTCGAGATCCGGGCGAATTCGACCTTTTGAAAAGCAAGGTATTTCCGACCATTGCGGATAAAGGGCATGGCGTGCCGATTCGGATCTGGGTGGCAGGCTGCTCGACGGGGGAGGAAGCGTACTCGATCGCCATTTGTCTGCTGGAGTTTTTGGACAGCCAGCCCATCAGACCGCCGATTCAGCTTTATGCCACGGATATTAGCGATTGGGCTATTGAAAGAGCCCGAACCGGCTTTTATAAGCAGAGCCTAGTTGCGGATGTTTCCCCGAAACGGCTACAGCGATTCTTTGTACCAGTGGAGGGCGGATATCAAATCAGCAAATCGGTCCGTGAACTGTGTGTCTTTGCCAAACAAAACCTGTTTAGCGATCCGCCTTTTTCCAAACTAGACCTGATTAGCTGTCGGAATGTATTGATTTATTTAGGCGCGGGATTACAAAAAAAGATTTTGCCCAACTTCCACTACGGTCTGAAACCGACGGGTTTTCTGATGTTGGACACCTCCGAGACAACGGGCGAATCGTCAGACTTGTTTGCTCCAGTTGATAAAAAGCACAAGATTTATGTCAGAAAGTCAGTCCCGATGCGGCTCGCCCTAGATCTAATTGCCAACACCTATCCCAGCGAAATTTCTAACCCGGTTCCCAGACTCGATGATGCAGCCTGGAACGACCTCGACCTGCAAAAAGAAGCAGACCAAATCGTCTTGGATGGGTACGCCCCTGTGGGCATCGTGATCAATCACGATTTAGAGATTCTGCATTTTCGGGGACAGACCAGCCCTTATCTAGAATCTGCTCCTGGCAGAGCCAGCCACAACTTGCTCAAAATGGCAAAAGAAGATTTGAAGCTAGAGCTACGTACCGCCATTTACCAGGCGAAACAGAGCGAATTATCGGTGAGAAAGGAAGGTGTACAGATTAGGGAGCGGGAGCAGGTTAGACAGGTCAATCTAGAGGTGATTCCCCTCAAAGCAGGCGGTTCGGGAGAACACTACTTTTTGGTGCTGTTTGAGGAGGTTTCCCAAACCGCTTTTTCTCAATCGGCTGGAACAATCGAACCTGAGATTCAGGTTGGAAAACAAACGATTGAACATCAAGAAATTGCTCGACTTAACCAGGAACTGGCAAACACGAAGGAGTATCTGCGATCCATCATTGAAGCGCAGGAAGCCACGAATCAAGACCTGAGAGCGGCGAATGAAGAAATTCTATCCAGCAATGAGGAGTTTCAGAGCAGTAACGAAGAACTGGAAACCGCTAAAGAAGAAATTCAGGCAACCAATGAAGAACTCAATACCATTAATGATGAATTGCATCTGCGGAACCTGGAATTAACGCAGGTTAGCAGCGATTTGCAGAACTTCATTGGCAGTACAAATATTCCGATTCTGATGCTGGGCAGCGATCTTTGCATCCGCAGCTTCACCCCGCGCGCTCAAGACATTCTGCACCTCATTCCGGGAGATATCGGCAGACCCTTTAAGGATATCCGCTCTACGCTGAATGTGCCGGACTTAGAGTCGCAGATTCTAGAAGTCATCAATACCCTCACCCTTAACTCTCAGTTCGCGTGAATTTTTTAAGAGTATTGTGAATT
>JBAVRC010000207.1:0-2771 GCA_049694615.1 Thermosynechococcaceae cyanobacterium
CCCCTGCGACCCGACCATAGATCAATTGACCAGCTGCCCCCGGCGGAGTTGGCGTTTTGTCGCGAGGTCCAGCTACGGGTCCGTTATTCAGTAGGGTTTGCCAGTCGGTCAGGGTAGGGGCTTGTTCTTGGCCGGAGGCATCGGTTTTAGCGAACTGAGCTAAGCTGGCCACGTGGACAGGACCGTTGCTGCGCAGGTAGGCAAGGGCCGAGCGTCCATTAATGGGCGGCGTTAAGCCTTTGACCGGAATCGGTGCATTAAAGAGCAACCGGGATTCGCCGGGAGGGATGACCAGTTGGGCGGGCCAATTGGCTTGCCGTAGCCCGCGCAAGATATCGTTTGTGACGCGATCACCCGGTCCGGCATAGATGGCTCCGGTGGGATTCTCAAGGATGGGTGGAAGGGCAATAAATGGCGCATCGGGTTGGCTTAGATAGCTGGCCGCCTGCAACACATCCACCGTGACGGGTTGCAATCCAGGATTATAGACCAAAATGCCCAGATAAAGGGTTTTGAGATCTTCCGGGGTTTTGGCCTTGGCAATGTGATGGGCAAAGAGATCGAAGCGGCCCTGAAAGGCTTGGGTTAGGTGGGCCTCTGGGTGCGCTTTACCCGATTTTGGAAACGTAGAGAGTAAAATACCTTCGGTTTGGACCACTTCAGGGCTGTTGCTGTTGAAGACCAGTACCGAATCGAGTTGCCCCGGTAGCGGGCGGACCTCTTGGGGTTGGGTAATGACAACAGGCTTTGGGGCAATTGGTTGAGGCACAGGGTTAGGGGGTGTCTGCGCCAGCAAGAGGGAACCAAGCAAAGAAAACATGGGCAAAGTAGAGATGCTGTAACGATACTGAGGGTCATTATCCCTCCTTCGTTGCACCCTGACGTTTTGCGATCGCTATTCGGTTCCAGTGCATGCTTGTGTTTTAGATTTGCGGGCTTTGACGCGTCGTCATTTCCAGACCGTTAACGGTCTTGTCATCCATAATGGGAATCCAAATGTCCTCGGCATAGGCTGTCGTCAGTGTGGGTGGCAGCGTTGCCGACGTATGGTCTAAATACCCCATGCACCCATCCATTAAAGAATAGGCTGCAACCAATCCTGCTGTGGCAAGGGCCACCAATGCTCCGGCGAACATTAAGGAAAATTCGCGTTGCGCAACAGATCTCCACATAAGGCGTAGAGACCAGAAGGTTAAAGCCGATATCGTTAACAGAAGTATGATCATAACTTTACTTACTGTAACAAATCTAAAATCATTCCTCCCCTGGGAATGACATTCTTTGGCTTTTTTTCATAATTCAGCAAAATGGCTGTACAGCAAGGATTTCGCTGTTTTACCCACAGACCGTTACCAACTAACGCCTAGTTCTGGGGCTGTCGTACGGGAACATGATGCTGGGCGAGGTGGGTTTTAATTTGATCAATACTGAGTTGACCGTAATGCAGCAAGGATGCTAATAAGGCTGCTTCGGCTTTGCCGTCGGTCAAGGCTTCGCGGATGTGATCGCAGGTTCCAGCGCCACCGGAGGCAATGACAGGGATTTCCACTTGTTCAGCAATGGTACGGGTCAGGTCGAGATCGTAGCCCGCTTGGGTTCCGTCCGCGTCCATGCTGGTGACGAGCAGTTCTCCGGCTCCCCGGTGGGTCACCTCCTTGGCCCAGGCGATCGCATCCAACCCGGTGTTTTCCCGTCCCCCGCGCACATAGACATCCCAGCCCGGATTGGCTAGATCTGAGCGACGACGGGCATCAATGGCAATGACAATGCATTGGCTGCCGAAGCGATCGCTGGCCCGATTGATGAAAGACGGATCTCGTACCGCCGAAGAGTTGAGGCTGACTTTATCGGCTCCGGCTCTTAACAGTTCTTTAATTGTTTCTAAGGATTGGATGCCACCACCCACGGTGAGGGGAATAAAGACCTGATCTGCCGTGCGGTAGACCACATCGATCATGATATTGCGGTCTTCGTGGGTGGCGGTGATGTCTAAGAAAACCAGTTCATCGGCTCCGGCCTGGTTATAGACTTGAGCCAGTTCGACGGGATCGCCGGCATCTTTGAGGTTGACAAAATTAATGCCCTTCACAACCCGTCCAGCTTTGACATCCAGACAGGGCAAGATTCGCTTAGCCAGCATAGATTCTAATTGGGTGGGGCAAGAGTTTCTCGATCGATTGCTTCATGCTATGACCTTACCATGCGCGATCGCCATTGGCTCCGGTTCGGTCTGCGATCGCTCTCGCATAGCGCACCACATCGCAAGGTCCGACAACGCCTAAGTTAGGGAATTCGGTATGACCAGGGAGCGTTTCTTCGCAGACAAAACCACACTTTTCCAAGACATGACGAGAGGTAGAATGTTCGGTATGGCACAGCGCATACAAACGGGTTATTTCCACCTGCTGCGCAATCTCGACAATAGCCCTTAATGTCTCCGTTGCGTAACCTTTTCCCCATGCAGCTTTCGCCAAGACGTATCCGGTCGATGCGCAAGCTGGGGTCTCAAAACTTAGCCCTGTACTACCCATCAGTTTCTTCGTTTCACGCAATTCGATCAGATAGGGTCCCACGGGCCAACGATGCCATTCACTGTCACTGAAGTCTAAAAATCGCCGGGTGTCTTCTAGCGATCGATGTCTCGACCAACACAGAAATCGCGTTGCTTCTGGATCGCTGGCATAGGTGCCGAAGATGGCCTCAGTATCGGCTTTGGTCGGTCGCCTCAGCAACAGCCTGGGTGTCTCTATCGTCTCTAATCCATTCATAGC